>CALWKB010000019.1 GCA_944381125.1 uncultured Mediterraneibacter sp.
AGACAGATTTGACCGTCTGTTAAAAGAAGTGCAGGAGATTGCGGCAAAGAGATGCGCCGTGCATGAAGGAACCGTTCAGACAGCACTCGTGGAGTGCATAAATGAACATGATCCGTCTCTCGTTACCGGCCGGCTCAGCAACAATCTTCTTGTGCATTTTCCCGGAGATGAAGCTCTGGTCGGCAGGCTTGTGCAGGTCAGACTGAATGAGTGCAGAGGATTTTATTATCTGGGCACGCAGGCGTAGACAGCTTCAGAACGGTTTGCCGCCGGCAGGGAAGTGCGGCCGCCTTTGCTGTTAAACACGCATGCGCGTCCGCGCACGGGAATAAATCATAAAAAAACCGTCCAGACTATGTATACATATGATGTTGAATACATGGAGAGGACGGTTTTTTATGAGAAAACTCAGCGAGTATCTGTTTCTTTTTATTCTGGGCGGAACGCTGTATTATGCTTTTGAGATGATGTTCCGGGGATTTTCCCACTGGACAATGTTCCTTCTCGGCGGGATCTGCCTGGTGTTCTGCGCGCAGCAGGGGTTGTGGACCCACTGGAGAGAGCCGCTCTGGAAACAGGTGGGGTGGTGTATGATATTTGTGACTGCATGTGAATTTACCACAGGAATTATTGTAAATAAATTTCTCGGGTGGAACGTGTGGGACTATACCGGTCTGCCGTTTCAGCTTATGGGGCAGATATGCCTCCCTTTTGTGATTATTTTCTCCGGTCTGTGCGCCGGAGGCATTGTTCTGAGCGGATACGCGCTTTTTTTTCTTTACGGAGAGGAACGGCCGCAATTTCATGTGCTGTAGGCCCTGTGCGCGCGCGGAAATTTTGCCGCGGGGAAGATGACGCACGCTTTACGCTGCCGTTTTTTTGTGCTAATCTAGTATAACGGGAAATGAATCAAAGAACGATTTCCGGTTTTCTCTGTGTTTGGCCGGAAAACTGAAGATAAATAAAAAGGAGTAGGAATGTGGCTGAATTAACACCGATGATGAAACAGTATATGGAGACGAAATCCCAGTATCAGGACTGCATTCTGTTTTACAGGCTGGGTGATTTTTATGAGATGTTCTTTGACGACGCGCTGACAGCGTCCAGAGAACTGGAGATCACGCTGACAGGGAAAAACTGCGGACAGGAAGAACGGGCGCCCATGTGCGGCGTCCCGTATCATGCTGTTGAAGGATATCTCAATAAACTTGTTTCAAAAGGATATAAAGTAGCGATCTGTGAACAGGTAGAAGATCCGAAACAGGCGAAAGGAATCGTAAAGCGGGAGGTCGTAAGAATTGTCACTCCGGGGACGAATCTGGACGCGCAGGCGCTTGATGAAACGAAAAACAATTACATTATGTGCATCGTGTATATTGCGGACCGGTACGGTGTTTCCGTAGCTGATATTTCCACCGGAGAGTATCTTGTGACAGAGCTGACTGACGGGGCGGCGCTTCAGGATGAGATCTGCAGATTTGTGCCGGCGGAAATAATATGCAACGAAGCTTTTTATATGAGCGGGATGGATCTTGACGGGCTGAAAGACCGGCTTGGAATTACGGTATATTCGCTGGAGCCATGGTATTTCGATGATTCTCTGTGCAGGGAGAAGTTAAAGGAACATTTTCATGTTTCAGGATTCGGAGGTCTTGGGCTTACGGACTATGACTGCGGGATCATAAGCGCCGGCGCTCTGCTTCAGTATCTTCTGGAAACGCAGAAAAACTCCCTGTCGAATCTGACGCACATTACGCCTTACGCGACCGGGAAATATATGATGCTGGACAGCGCCACAAGAAGGAATCTGGAACTGTGCGAGACTCTCCGTGAGAAGCAGAAAAGGGGCTCTCTTCTGTGGGTGCTTGACAGGACAAAAACAGCAATGGGTGCAAGGACGCTCAGAAAATATGTGGAGCAGCCTCTGATCGACAGAGAAGAGATCATCCGGCGGCTGGACGCGGTAGAGGAGCTGAAGAATCAGGCTATTACGCGTGAAGAGATCCGGGAATATCTGTCTCCTGTGTACGATCTTGAACGTCTGCTCACGAAGATTACGTACGGAACAGCCAATCCGAGAGATCTGACTGCATTTAAGACGTCTCTTGAAATGCTTCCTTCCGTAAGATATCTTCTGGAGGAAATGAATTCCGGACTTCTGCAGAAGATCCGGGAAGATCTGGATCCGCTGGAAGACCTCTGCAGTCTGTTAAAGAGCGCTATCCGGGATGAACCTCCGATTGCAATGAAAGAGGGAAATATTATCCGGGACGGATACAATGAAGAGGTAGATCAACTCAGGCGGGCCAAGTCGGACGGAAAAGACTGGCTTGCAAAACTGGAAAATGAGGAGCGGGAAAAAACAGGAATTAAAAATCTGAAAATCAAATACAACAAAGTATTCGGTTATTATCTGGAAGTAACCAATTCCTATAAATCCATGGTTCCCGACTATTATACGAGGAAGCAGACGCTTGCCAACGCCGAGAGGTATATTACACCTGAACTCAAAGAACTGGAAGATATGATTCTCGGAGCGGAAGATAAGCTGTATGCTCTGGAATACGAGCTGTACTGCGGCGTCCGGGATCAGATCGCTTCTCAGGTGGAGCGGATCCAGCGCACCGCGAAAGCTGTGGCGCGTCTTGACGCGGCGGCGTCCCTTGCTCTCGTAGCGGAGCGAAATGGCTATGTGAGGCCGGGGATTAACGAGAAGGGAATTATTAATATCAAAGACGGCCGTCATCCTGTTGTCGAGCGGATGATTCCGAACGGAACTTTTATTGCGAATGATACATATCTGGACGACAGGAAGAACAGGATCGCTGTCATTACAGGGCCGAATATGGCCGGAAAATCCACCTATATGCGTCAGACGGCCCTGATCGCCCTGATGGCTCAGATCGGTTCGTTTGTGCCGGCAAAGAAGGCGGATATCGGGCTGTCCGACCGTATTTTTACAAGAGTGGGCGCTTCGGATGATCTGGCTTCCGGTCAGAGTACTTTTATGGTTGAAATGACGGAAGTGGCAAATATACTGCGCAACGCCACGTCCAGAAGTCTTCTCATCCTGGACGAGATAGGGCGCGGGACAAGTACGTTCGACGGCCTTTCTATCGCCTGGGCGGTTATCGAATATATCAGCGACAGCAGGCTTCTGGGAGCGAAAACGCTTTTTGCCACGCATTATCATGAACTGACTGAACTGGAAGGAAAAATTGATAATGTCAATAACTACTGTATCGCCGTAAAGGAAAAAGGCGACGATATTGTTTTCCTCAGGAAAATCGTAAAAGGCGGAGCGGATAAGAGCTACGGCATCCAGGTCGCGAAGCTGGCAGGAGTGCCGGAACTGGTAATTGAACGGGCGAAAGAGATCGTGGAAGAACTGAGCAACGAAGATATAACAGCAAGAGTCAGCGAAATCGCCGCGAAAGAGCGCTCCGCCAGAAAAAAACACAAAACACGCCGCTACGATGAGGTAGATATTGCGCAGATGTCGCTGTTTGACACGGTAAAGGACGATGACGTCCTGGAAGAGCTCAAAAATATCGACGTGGGAAATCTGACGCCGATTGACGCGCTGAACACGATTTACCGGCTTCAGAACAAGCTGAAAAACAGATGGTAGATTTTGCATATGACAGCGAAAAAGAAAGGAGAAAGCCATGCCCCATATTCAGGTGCTGGATCAGATAACAGTTGATAAAATCGCCGCGGGCGAGGTGATCGAGAGACCCGCGTCAGTGGTAAAGGAACTGGTTGAAAACGCGATTGACGCAGGCGCCCGTTCTGTTACGGTTGAGATCAGAGACGGCGGCATATCATATATCCGTGTTGCGGACGACGGATGCGGAATTCCGTATGAGGAAGTACAGAGGGCATTTCTGCGCCATTCCACAAGTAAGATCCGCACAGTGGAAGATCTGGCGGGCATATCTTCTCTGGGGTTCCGCGGAGAGGCGCTTTCCAGCATCGCCGCGGTGACAAAGACAGAGCTGATCACAAAGACCGCTGATTCCGAATATGGAACAAGATATGTAACAGAGGGCGGAAAGGAACAGACGCTGGAAGTGACGGGAGCGTCCGAAGGTACAAGTTTTACGGTACGGCAGTTGTTTTATAATGTGCCGGCCAGAAGAAAATTTTTAAAAACTCCGCTGACAGAGGCGGGGCATGTGCAGGATCTTATGACCAGGCTTTCGCTGTCCCATCCCGAGGTGAGTTTCCTGTTTTTAAACAATGGTCAGGAAAAACTCCGTACATCCGGAAACGGTAAATTGAAAGATGTGATTTATAATGTATACGGAAGGGAAATCGCCGCGAATCTTCTTGAAATCGAATATGAAAAAAACGGGCTTGCTCTTTCAGGGTATCTGGGGAAACCGGTTATCACAAGAGGAAACCGGAATTTTGAAACTTTTTTTGTCAATGGCCGCTATGTGAAAAGCAGCATGATTTCAAAAGCGCTTGAAGACGCCTACAGAGATTTTTCCATGCAGCATAAATTTCCGTTTGCGGTGCTTCATTTTCATCTGAAAGGTGATGAAATAGACATTAATGTGCATCCGACAAAAATGGAACTGCGCTTTCAGAGACAGCAGGAAGTATATAATACGGTTTTTGAGGGCGTCCACAGGAGGCTTCTGGAACCGGAACTGATCCAGAAAGCGGAAATCCCGGAGCCGGTGTCCGTTCCGGAAAAGGAGCCGGAAAGTCCGTTCCTTCTGAAACCGAAAAGAGACAGCGGCCCTGTAAAAAATCCCGGTACGGCGCTTCGCGACGGGGACGGCGGGGAAGTGAAGGACGAAGAGTATTTTATCCGCAGAATGCGGGAGCGTGTTACAGCTTATCATCAGCGCGCTTCCTCCGCTGAAGTGCCTCCGGCCGGAGAAATTTTCGGATCCGCGGAAGCGCAGACCCGTCGGATCCGCCAGGCGCAGAACCGGGAAAAACCGGCGCAGCTTGATCTTTTTGAGGAAAATTTTCTGAAACGAGATGTGCGTGCGGATTATAAGCTTATCGGTCAGGTATTTGAGACTTACTGGCTGGTGGAATACAAAGACAGCCTGTATATTATTGATCAGCATGCGGCTCATGAAAGAGTGCTCTATGAAAAGACGCTTCGGGAAATGAAAACAAGAGAATTTACTTCTCAGTATTTAAGTCCTCCGATTATTCTGTCTCTGTCCATGCAGGAAGCAGAAGTGCTGAAAGATAACATGGAACGGTTTGAGCGGATCGGATTTGAAATTGAACCTTTCGGGGGAGAAGAATTCGCCGTCCGGGCCGTGCCGGATAATCTTTTCGGCATCGCGAAAAAAGAACTTCTTATGGAGATGATCGATGGTCTCGCAGAAGGAATTTCCACATCCATGACGCCGGAACTGATTGACGAAAAAGTGGCCTCCATGTCGTGCAAAGCAGCGGTAAAGGGGAAAAGCAGACTGTCCGCATGCGAGATGGACGCCCTGATCGGAGAACTTCTCACGCTGGAGAATCCTTATCACTGTCCGCACGGAAGACCTACGATTATTGCGATGACTCGAAAAGAACTGGAAAAGAAATTTAAGAGGATTGTCTGATGAAAAGACCTTTGATTATACTGACCGGACCTACGGCCGTGGGGAAGACGGCGGCGTCAATCGGACTTGCCGAAGCTGTGAACGGCGAGATTATATCCGCGGATTCTATGCAGGTATACCGGGGCATGGACATAGGATCGGCGAAGATCAGCCGGCAGGAGATGCGCGGAATACGGCATTATCTTGTCGATGTGCTGGATCCGGAGGAAGATTTTAATGTGGTAAAATTTCAGCAGCTTGCCCGGCAGGCCGCCGGGGAGATTTATGCCGGAAATAAAATACCGATCGTCGTGGGCGGGACCGGTTTTTATATTCAGGCGCTTCTTTACGACATTGATTTTACGGAAAATGACGGCGACCTTTCGCTGCGAAGGGAACTGGAGAAGACTGCGCGGGAGAAGGGCGCGCAATACCTGCACGGCATACTGCGGGAGATCGACCCCGAATCGGCGGCGCAGCTTCATCCGAATAATACAAAGCGGGTAATCCGCGCCATCGAATTTTACCGGCAGACCGGGAGAAAAATCTCGGAACACAATCGTCAGGAGAGGGAAAAACAATCTCCTTACAATTATGCGTATTTTGTTCTGACTGACGACAGAAAGCGGCTTTATGAACGGATTGACCGCAGAGTCGATGCGATGATGGAGGAAGGACTTGAAGGAGAAGTGCGCGCGCTCAGAGAAAGAGGAGTCCGCCGTGACAGCACCGCAATGCAGGGCCTGGGATACAAGGAACTGTATGCTTATCTGGAAGGAGAGTGTTCTCTGGAGGAAGCAGTGCGGATCATCAAGAGAGATACAAGACATTTTGCCAAAAGACAGCTTACCTGGTTCAAAAGAGAACGGGATGTAATCTGGCTGAATAAAAGCGAATACCGGCAGGATGAGGGGAAAATCCTGGAAGAGATGCTGAGGCATCTGAGAGAACGGGAAATTCTGTAAACGGCAGGATGCATGAAATGAATAGAAAAGACAGGGAATGAAAATGGATAATAAAACAACAGAATACATGTATACACAACTTGGAATATCAGAAGAGGTTTTAAGACTTGGAAGAAAGACTGAGGAACAGCTGCAGGAACGATTCGCGGAGTTTGACCGTACGGCGGAATATAATCAGCTGAAAGTGATCCGCGCCATGCAGGAGAACAGGGTGAATGAAGGATGTTTCCAGTATGCCAGCGGATACGGATACAACGATCAGGGCAGAGACACTCTGGAGGCGGTTTACGCCTCGGTATTTCACACAGAGGCAGCGCTTGTGCGCCCGCAGATCACATGCGGAACACATGCGCTGGCGCTGGCCCTTTCCGCCAATCTCCGGCCGGGAGACGAACTTCTCTCCCCGGCGGGGAAACCGTATGATACGCTGGAAGAAGTGATCGGGATCCGGCCGTCCAGAGGTTCGCTGGCCGAGTACGGCGTCAGCTACCGGCAGGTGGATCTTCTTGAAGACGGATATTTTGATTATCCCGCCATTGAGAAAGCGCTCAATGAAAAGACAAAATTAGTTACGATTCAGCGTTCAAAAGGCTATCAGACCCGTCCCAGCTACTCAGTGGAAGAGATCGGCCGGCTTATCGCTTTTATAAAAGAAAGACGTCCCGATGTTATCTGTATGGTGGATAACTGCTACGGTGAATTCGTAGAGCGCATGGAACCGTCGGATGTGGGGGCGGACATGGTTGTCGGCTCTCTTATTAAGAATCCGGGAGGCGGACTCGCGCCGATAGGAGGCTATATCGCGGGCAGGGAAGATCTTATTGAAAACTGCGCCTGTCGTCTTACTTCCCCCGGACTTGGAAAGGAAGTGGGTGCTTCACTTGGCGTAATGCAGTCTTTTTATCAGGGGTTATTCCTTGCGCCTACAGTTGTATGCGGCGCGCTCAAAGGAGCGGTTTTCGCTGCGAATATTTACGAACAGCTTGGATACCCGGTAATTCCGTCCGGGAAAGAAGAACGGCATGACATTATCCAGGCCGTGACGCTCGGATCGGCGGAAGGGGTCATTGCATTCTGCAAAGGCATCCAGGCTGCGGCGCCGGTGGACAGTTATGTCAGTCCGGAGCCATGGGCCATGCCCGGATACGACAGCGATGTGATAATGGCTGCCGGCGCTTTTGTGCAGGGCTCATCCATTGAGCTGAGCGCCGACGGGCCGATCAAGCCTCCGTACGCAGTGTATTTTCAGGGCGGCCTGACCTGGGCGCACGCCCGCTTCGGCATACTGAAATCACTGCAGAGCATGATAGACGCAGGAGTTGTCCCGA
>CALWKB010000020.1 GCA_944381125.1 uncultured Mediterraneibacter sp.
CCCGCACGCCGGAAGAGATCGAACAGGGCGTTCCGGCTCAGGAGCATATTGAACGGATGATCAACAAGAGCCTGGAAAATCTCGGGATGGACCATGTGGATCTCTATATTTATCACATGTGGGATTATGCGACGCCGCTGTATGACATCATGGAAGGTCTAAACAATGTGGTGAAAAAAGGAAAGGCAAGATATATCGGTATTTCCAACTGTTTTGCATATCAGCTGGCAAAAGCCAATGCACTGGCGGAGCGGGAAGGTTTTGCGAAATTTGTATCCATACAGGGGCATTACAATCTGATCTTCCGTGAGGAAGAGCGGGAGATGGCAAAGCTCTGCCGGGAAGACAATATCGCCATGACGCCGTACAGCGCCCTGGCTGGCGGCAGGCTCTCCAAAAAGCCGGGAGAAACGTCAAAAAGGCTTCAGGAAGACGATTATGCAAAGCTGAAATACAACGGCACGGCCGATGAGGACGGTGTGATCATCGCGCGGGTGGCGGAACTGGCCGAGAAGCGGGGCGTGTCCATGACAGAGATCTCCCTTGCATGGCTGCTTACAAAGGTGACCGTACCTGTTGTGGGCGCCACGAAGCTTTCCCATGTGGAGGGGATGGCAAAAGCGGCTGATCTGTGCCTTACAAAGGAAGAGATTGATTATCTGGAAGAGCCTTATGTGCCCCACGCACTGGTGGGCGTTATGGCGCAGAATACACCAGAGCATGCAAAGGAAAAACATGTCTGGTCTGCGGGAAATCAGAAACTGTAAAGCCAGGGTGCTGTCCTGCAGATCAGCAATATGGTTCGGGTACGATAAGGATGGAATACATGTTATTGGATTTCAAAAAATAAAAATTTTTACATTTTTGAAACCGAGTGGTTATATGAAGACCATAAAATATCCGAACAGGATCATCCGGTTAAACGAAATGCCGGATATAAGATCGTCACCGGCATAATTTTCTGAAAGTAAATAAAAAACAGTGAAAATCAAACATTTTAATGAAAATATCGAATTGATTTTCAGATAAAATAAAGTAAAATAAAAATGGTGAAGTTTTTTATAATTTCAAATATGTTATGCCGGAAAATTCAAAGGCAGGAAAGGAGAGAGAGTTGAAAAGAAAAGCTTTTCAAAAAAAGGCAATTGCGTCATTCCTTGCCGCGTCTATGGTATGTACACTGACGCCGGGTACGGCGTTTGCGGCGCCTGATGCACAGGATTTGCCGCTTCTGGCGGATTTTACATTTGACGACGCTCAGAGCGGTTTTTCAGGCGGACAGGCAGAGGCTGAGCTTATGGGAGCGCCGGAAGTACGGGAAACTGACGGAAGAGACGCACTGTATCTTGACGGATCCAGTTATCTGGATGTAAAGGATACGGAGGGAGGAAGCCTGCTGGCAGGCATGGAGGCGGTTACGGTATCATACGACGCGAAGCCTGACCTGACAAATTCAGGCAACTGGGTAATGTTTGCCGCTCCAAACGCAAATACGCAGGAATATCTGAAGGAAACCTATATCGGAATCCTTGCGGAGTCAGGAGGAACAACAAAGGTTGAGCGGTATAACCACACAGATCCGAGGGCAGAGGCAGCTGTTGCAGCGACCGGAAGCGAGTGGGTACATGTGGACGTAGTATTTTCCGAAAATGCCACGACTATTTATGTAGATGGAAAGATGGCGGAAAACACCGGAAATAATAAGAGCAGTGTCAGTAGTGAGTTCAGTCTGCCGGAAATCCTGGGAGATAACGGTATTCTCTATATCGGCAAGGCGAACTGGGTGAACGGAGAATATTATAAGGGATATCTTGACAATTATCGTATTTACGGATCAGCATTTACGGAAGAACAGATCGCGGAACAGTACGAGACATATTTCTGGGACGGCGTGGAAGTTCCGGCTTCCGTAGAAGAAGCGGGGCAGCTGACGCTTCCTTCCGTTAATCTGTACGGGGATAAGATCAGCTGGACCTCCGGCAATACAGAAGTAATTTCGGAGGACGGAGCGGTTGTTCTGCCGGAAAATGACACGATTGTGGAACTGACGGCGAAGTCCGGCGAATATACAAAGTCATTCGAAGTACAGGTTAAGGGAGCGAAAGTTGTTGAGTTTACAGAACCGCTTGAAGACAACGGCGGAATTACGCTCCGCAATGGCGGCGTGCTGACAGCGGTAAGCGATACAGATAATATTCTGGAAGTGACAACTGGATGGATCAGCGGGGGCAACAGCCCGGCAGACGGAGGTGGCGCGATAACGGAAGCGGCGTCTATGTTCAAAAAGGATGGATTTGCGCTGTTCGTAAAAGTAAATCCGAACAGCCTTGTAGATGCCAATATGGATAAAACTTCCTTCATCCTGATCGGAACAGCAGATAATCATGTACGAGTTACTCCGGAATATACGGATGGGCACAGCTACCTGATTACGAAAGCTGAAGGCGGCGCGGAAGTAAGGACGCCGTTTGATCCGGTTAAAGCCGGCGGCTGGACCGACATAGCGCTTGTATATGACAGAGGATCTGTCAGCGTATATGTAAACGGCGAACTCGCGGCGAATCAGGAGAACAGCGGGCTGGCATTTGAAAATCTGGATAACATCGGAGCAAGCTTCGGCTGTACATATGGAACCGGATTTATGCGCGACGGAAAATACGATAATATCGTCGTTGCAGACGGCGCGCCTGACGCGGAGGAAGTCAGCGAACAGACTGCGCTCAGGACAAAAGGACAGTTTGACAGTGCCGTAGCGGCGTACACAGTTCCGAACGCGGACAACATCCGGGGAAATATTTCTCTCCCCGAAGAAGTTGAATTTACGGGAGTCGCTGATCCGGTATCTGTTTTATGGACGTCATCTGATAAAGCTGTGATCACGGATACAGAAA
This sequence comes from uncultured Mediterraneibacter sp., assembly GCA_944381125.1. Taxonomy (GTDB): domain Bacteria; phylum Bacillota; class Clostridia; order Lachnospirales; family Lachnospiraceae; genus Mediterraneibacter. The sequence goes on from CALWKB010000020.1 coordinate 2,892, forward strand.
CAGACGGAAAAGACGCGGGAATCGTTACCCGGCAGGACGAAGATGTAAAAGTTACTCTGAACGCAGTCTTTACCTGCGGAAACTGGACTGCGGAGAAATCATTTGAAGTAACTGTAAAAGCAGCGCCGGAAGAGCAGGAAAAAACAACGGCGTACATGTTCGCGCATTTTACGGGAACAGAAGGAAGTTCGACAGACGAGCAGATCTACTTTGCGGTCAGCGAGGACGGCGTGGACTGGACAGACATGAGAGAAAACGGCGATCCTGTTCTCTCATCTGATATAGGCGACCGCGGCGTAAGAGATCCTTACATTATCCGTTCGCCGGAGGGCGATACATTCTATCTGATTGCCACAGACCTGAGCATTTATTACCGCGGCGGTTGGGGCAGCGCGCAGGCTACAACGACAGGAAGCACCAACCTTGTTGTATGGCAGTCCAACGACCTGGTAAACTGGAGCGAGCCGCGTCTGGTTGATGTGGCGGGCGATATCCCGGGAGCGGGATGCGCATGGGCGCCTGAAGCTTTCTATGATGAGAATACGGGAAATTACGTCGTATACTGGGCGACCGCGTCCGATGAAAGCAACGAGCACGGTGATCGGATGAATGTGTATTACGCTACAACCCGTGACTTCTATACATTCTCTGAGCCGGTACTGTGGATTGACAGAGAAAATTCTGTTATTGACACAACTATGATTCAGGTAGGCGATACATATTACCGGGCGTCCGGAGACGGACAGATTACGATTGACAAGAGCAGCTCTATTTATGAAGGCTGGGAGACAATCGGTACGCTCAGAGATATTTTTGACAATGATGATTACAGTGGAGCAATGCTGGAAGGACCGGAATTCTTCAAATATAATGAAGATGACTATCTGACAGATGAAGACGGAAATCCTGTGGAGACATGGGGACTGATGTGTGATCAGTATTCCAGGGGCTGGGGATATCTTCCGTTCCGCACAACGAATATCGAAGATCAGTCAACAGACAGCTGGTCGCCGGCATCAGATGTTAATTTCGGATCACTGAAGAAACGTCACGGTTCGATCCTTCCGATTACGCAGGAAGAATATGACCGAATCCGCAGCGAGATCGGCGGTGAAAAAGAAATTGAAGAAAAGATACTGGCACAGTTTGACTTTGATGATGAAACAGACGGTTTCCGCAGTGAGAATGCAGTGGCATCCGGAAATCATACATTGACAGACAGCTATGACGCATCTGCCGGACAGGCGCTTTACCTTAACGGCTCTTCAGGCAATTTCCTTACGGTAACTGACGCAGAAGGCGGAAGCCTGCTGACAGGAGCTACAGAACTGACGATTTCCTATGAGGCAAAACCGGATCAGTCCAATACGACAAACTGGGTATTTTATGCGGCTCCGGACGGAAGCCAGCAGGTATATAACAGAGAGTCTTACATCGGCGTTCTGGAAGCAAATGGAAACACAACGGTAGAACGCTATAAAAACACCGGCGGCAGGCCGTCGAATCCGTCAGCTTCTACAGGGACGGACTGGGTACATGTTGATATTGTTCTGTCCAGGTTTGAGACAATTATTTACGTCAACGGCGAAAAACAGGCAGAACAAAGCAGCGCCATCCGCGTGGAAAATATTCTTGGAAACAACAGTATCCTGCAGATAGGAAAAGCGAACTGGACAAATAACGGAGAGTATTTTAAAGGTCTTATTGATAATGTGACAATCAGGAATAAAGCGCTGGACGAGGAAAGCATCAAAGCTCTTTCGGAAGATTTTCTGAGTACTCAGCCGATGATTATGGATGCGGTTGTGGGAACTGCTCCGGACAGAGAGACAGCGCTGACTTATCGCGGAACAGATGATCATACGGCAGTCTTTACAAAAGTGGACGCTGAGAATAAAGAGATCATTTCCTACGTAAGAAATTCAGCCGATACAACAAAACTTCCGGTTGCGCTTACATTTAACGGAGATGTGGAAATTTTCGCGGGCGGACAGGAGATAGAAAACGAATCGGTATTAGATCTGTCTGAAGATATGGAAGTTACACTTCGCAGAGGCGAAGATTCTGAGATCTGGACGCTGAAAGCGGCTGTTATATCCAACAACCCGGCGCTTCCGGGACAGTACGCGGATCCGGATATTGACTATATGGACGGCAAGTTCTGGATTTTCCCGACAACAGACGGATATTCCGGCTGGAGCGGCACACAGTTCCATGCGTGGTCTTCAGATGACCTTGTAAACTGGACGGACGAAGGCATCATTATGGACGTGGCGGATGATAATCCGGGCGTAAATGAAAACGGCGTGCAGATCGCGGCTTCCACATGGTCAGTAGGAAGCGCATGGGCTCCTACAGTTGAAGAAAAGAATGGAAAATATTATTTCTACTATTGCGCGAAATTCAGTAATGGTACGTCTGCAATCGGAGTTGCTGTGGCAGACGATCCGGCAGGACCGTACACGGACAAGGGAGAAGCCCTGATGACAGTTGAAATGTGCCGCAATGCCGGCGTCAGCATGGGACAGGCAATTGATCCGTCCATCTTTACAGATGACGATGGAACATCCTACATTCTGTTCGGAAACGGCTCGGCCGCAATTGCGGAGCTGAACGACGATATGATGAGCATTAAAGATGGAACGATCCGTCAGATCAACGGTCTGACAGACTTCCGCGAATCTGTAGTAGTGACCAAAGCAGGTGACAAATATCACTGGACCTGGTCCTGCGACGACGCAAACAGCCCGAACTACCATGTAAACTACGGCGTGACAGATACTCTGTTTGACAATAACGGAAATGTAAATGTTAAAATAGTAAAAGATCATCTTCTTGCCAAAGATGAAAGTCAGGGCATTCTTGGTTCTGCCCATCAGTCCGTAGTTCATGTGCAGGATGCAGATGGAAAAGACAGATACTTTATGGCATACCACAGATTCTATACTCCGGTCGGTATCTTTACATCAGCGGACGGACTGGGCGTACACAGAGAGACATGTATTGACGAGATTACGTTTGATGAAGACGGATATATGCAGATCACACCGACGCTGGAAGGCGTAGGACCGGTATCTGTAAAAGAAGACGAACCTGAGCCGGAACCGACGCTTGAGAAGATCGAACTGAGCGGCGACGTGAAGACGGAATATAACCAGGGTGAAGCCCTTGATCTGAGCGGTCTGACTGTAACAGCAGTATACAGCAACGGAACCCGGACAGAGATCCAGGCCGGAGAAGATGGCTATACGGTAAGCGGCTATGATCCGAATGCGGTCGGCCCGCAGACAGTTACTGTAAGCTATGGCGGAAAAACAGCGGAGTTTACTGTAACTGTAACAGAGTCAGAAGAACCGGCAGAGCCGACCCTTGAGAAGATTGAACTGAGCGGCGACGTAAAGAAGGAATATAACCAGGGCGAAGCTCTTGATCTGAGTGGTCTGACTGTAACCGCGGTATACAGCGACGGAAGCCGGACAGAGATCCAGGCCGGCGAAGGCGACTATACGGTAAGCGGTTATGCTCCGGATACCGTGGGAGCACAGACCGTGCCAATGACATACGGCGGTGGATCCGCGGCTTTTCCCGAAATGGTAG
>CALWKB010000021.1 GCA_944381125.1 uncultured Mediterraneibacter sp.
GCGCAGCAAGCAGAACCTTGGTCTGTTCTCCGTTAGACAGCGTAGAGAACGGCCTCCAGAGGACATCTTCCCTGACTTCCAGATAAGACAGTTCTCTTTGCAGCTCCCACTCTTCTGCCATCGGACAGATTTCAGACAGGATATCCTCTGTCAGCCTGTCTTTATCGTCAACCGGATACGGAAAATAATCAAACTGTACAGAAGCCTGGATCTTCCCACGGTATTCGTACTTCCCGAGCAGCAGGTTCAGAAACGTCGTTTTTCCCCGGCCGTTCCTCCCGATAAATCCGAGCTTCCAGTCTGTATCGATCTGGAAGCTGACATTTTCAAAAATATTTTCAGAACCGGACGGGTAAGAAAAAGTAAGGTCCTCGACCCGGATCATTGACATATCGCATTCCTCCTTTAGATATAAAAAAGCAGAGCTGCAGGAAATCCAGTCCCCGCAGCTCGCCAAAGCATCATCGTATCTCCGCATCAAAATGATACGCCTGCAATATGTCGGGCAAAAAGACTTTTAACTTTCCTGCAACAGACACAGTGATACCGTAAAATAATCCTGTCACTGTGTATTCCAGTTTATTTGCAGAAAAAGTTAATCATCCTTCCACCTCACTACTCAAATTTATATCAGCCTATCACAGATATACAAAACCGTCAAGTTACAAAATCACGCTATGTTCCAAAATCAAATGTCTTCCGCGTCAGAGCATGCACTCATGCACATCCTCCTGTTCTATATTCCGTTCTTTCAGAACCCGGAGAATTTTATCTCTGTCCTCCACGGCCATACACCAGGCCATGCCGCAGCCCGCGGATATGCTTCTCGGCACAGGAATCAGCCTGCCGGGCACGTTATATTCCCGGCAGGCTTTTTCCATCGCCATTGCATCTGCAGTTGTGTGAAATGTTACAACAAGTTTTTTTTCTTTTTTTCTCATAATTATTCAATTACTACGGCAAAGCCGTCCGGAATCTCTGTCGAAGTATATTTCTTCCCCCGGTCTTTTGCCAGTTTTTCCACATTCATTTTCTGATGAGGCTCTGTCACGAGAACCCTGACCGGACCTTTTGTATTTTTCAGCGCCTCTGCCGTCAGCATCAGCGGTTCCGGACAGGACAGCCCTCTTGCATCTATTTCTTTCATAATCCGCTCCTTTTATTTTCCTTCTGTTCTCTTATTTGTAAAAGCAATTATAAAACACACCGCAATACAGATGAGCACCGCTATTTTTCCGTAAAACGGCACTGCTCCCTCCACTACTTTCTGCGTCTGCGCGTCCATGGCCGTACCGCTGGCGGCCAGGCCGAAATTATGCGCCAGAGCAGCTCCGATAAACATACCCGTCACCGTTACGGCAGAATCCGAAGAGCCCTGCCCGGCCAGAATCAGCTGGCGAAGAGGGCAGCCCCCGGCGAGCACCGCCGCAAATCCAACCGCATACATACCGAGAATATTCCACAGGTGCTCGGAATGTGCAATAACGCCGGGCGTGTCAAATGCCGGGATAAAGTTTCCGGAAACAATATTGTAAATGAGCATTACCGCAAAAAACCCTCCGATAATCGTCAGCAGATCAAAATTTTTCATCAGGATCGCATCCCGGATGCCGCCCGCCAGGCACATTCTGGATTTCTGGGCGAACACGCCGAAAATCAATCCTCCTGCCAACGCCAGAAGAAGAGGGGCGTGCATACTTCCCGGGCCGCCTGAGCTGCTCTTAAGCAGAGGCGTGGCCGCGGCCAGCGCCAGAATGCCGAGCATCAGCGCCGGAAGCACGCCGCCGCTGACACGGTTGGTCAGATGCGCCCTTCCCAGACTGAAGCCTTTCTTCAGCGCAAACACGCCGGTGCCCACACCCAGGACAAATCCGATCAGTGCGACCCATGCGTTCAGATCTCCGGCGGACATGCGGATAATCATCCGCAGCGGGCACCCCAGGAAAACCAGGGAACCGATGGCGAGTATCATCCCCAGGATAAACCGCACTGCCGGAGATGATCCTGCCGTAGAACGGTATTCTTTCGCGGCCACTGAGATAATAAAAGATCCCAGCACAAGCCCGATAATCTCCGGTCTTGCGTACTGAACCGTCTCTGTGGAATGCAGTCCCAGAGCGCCCGCAGTATCCCGGATAAAACAGGCAATACAAAATGCCATATTTGCCGGATTTCCAAAATAAGCCAGGCACACGGCAACAAGGCCGCAGACAACGCCGGCAGCGGCTAGTTTCTTCTTTGAATCAGATAAGTTCATTGTTTTTCCCTCCGTCATTGTTCATTTGCGAATTCATTTATCGCCTGCACAGCTGTTTCGACTTCTTCTTCCGTGTTGTAGTGAGAAAAACTGAATCTTACCGCTCCCTGACCAGCCGTTCCCAGCGCCCTGTGCATCAGCGGCGCGCAGTGGGCGCCCGGCCTCGTCACAATTCCGTATGCCGCGCTCAGTCTGTCACTGACTTCCGAAGAATCGCAATCCCCGATATTCAGCGACACAACAGGACATCTCCTGTCCGTGGAAAAATCTCCGTATACCGTCACTTCGGGAATCCGGGAAACACCTTCATAAAACTGTCTCATCCTCGCGATTTCAATTTCACGAAGCGCGCTCAGGCTCTTTTTTTCCAGCCAGGAAACCGCGGCGCCCAGCCCGGCAATGCCGTGGCCGTTCAATGTTCCCGCCTCGAGAGCCGTAGGCATAAGCTCCGGATGACGGGGATTGTATGTATCCACCCCGCTTCCTCCGGAAAGAAGAGGACGGATCACAAGTCCCGGCCGCACATACATGCCGCCGGTGCCCTGCGGCCCCATCATTCCCTTGTGTCCGGTAAAGCAGAGTACGTCAATTCCCATTTTCTGTACATCCACTGGATAAATACCCGCCGTCTGAGAAGCATCCGCCACAAGCAGGATCCCTTTTCTGCGGGTAATCTCCCCCACCCGTTCCAGATCAATCATATTTCCTGTCAGGTTGGATGCATGGGTACAGACAACAGCTCTCGTATTTTCTTTTATCGCGTCTTCCATTTCTTCATATGAGATATTTCCCTTTTCATCACAGTCCAGAATGGTAAGTTTCACGCCTCTTTCCATGCATTCATACAAAGGCCGGAGCACCGAATTGTGTTCCAGAACGGTTGTGATCACATGGTCTCCCGGAGAGAACAGTCCTTTTATGGCAATATTCAGGCTCTCCGTGGAATTAGCTGTAAAAACGATGCGGGAAGCATCTTCACCATGGAAAAAACGTGCAAGTTTTTCTCTTGTCTCATAAATCACGCGGGCGGCATTCAGCGCCGGTTCCGATACGCCCCGTCCCGCGTTTCCGAAAGACTCCATCGCTTCCAGAACCGCTTCTTTCACCGGCTCAGGCTTACGGATCGTAGTTGCCGCGTTGTCCATGTAAATCATGTTTCCCGACCTTCCTTTCTGCAATAATAAAGAAGCTTTTTGCCTCTTCATGTATTTAAGTATACGTGTCTTTCCTGCATACAGTCTAATTGAAAAGAGTGATAACTGAAGAGTACTTATAGATAATATCTATAAGTCAAAACTCACACGCAAACCTCACAGATAAATTTCTTTTACTGTCCGGATAAATTTGTCCGCCCCCGGAAGCGCCGGATAGCTTCTGTCAAACACGAGACAGATTTCTCTTTTTCCGCCTGTTTTTCCCAGTGGAAATGAGCGAATTCTTCCTGCTTCCACGGCATCTCTGACAGCCAGATCAGATAGAATGGAAATTCCCATTCCGCTCTCTACAGAACGTCTGATTGTTTCCTGATTTTCCATGACGGCCGCCACATTCATCTCATTCATATCAATTCCCATCTGCCGGAGGATCTTACGCGCCTCCTGCCTTGTCCCCGAGCCTTCTTCCCGCAGGATAACCGGCTCTTCTCTGAGCCATTTTACGACAGCATCCGCATTGCTTTCCTTGAATCTCTCTGACGCCGGAGTGATCACCACCAGTTCATCCTGATAAACAGGGATATATGTACAGTTCCCTTTTTCAATCTTTGTCCCTGCAAATCCCACGTCGGCTTTGTGGGAGGCGATCATTTCCGCCACTCCGGCGCTGTCTGTCTCAAAGACTTTCAGTTTCTCGCCAGGATGATTTTTCCGGAACTGTGCCATAATGTCCGGCAGAAGGTACTGGGAAGGAATGGTGGACGCGGCAATCCGCAGGACTCCTCCGGCAAATCTGCCGTTCTTTCCAAACCGTTCTCTGATCTTCTTTTCCAGTTCCAGCATCTGTTCCGCGTAAGCATACAGTTCCTTTCCGTCGTCTGAGAGAGCGACTCCTTTCGTACTGCGTACAAACAGACAGGTATTCAGTTCTTTTTCCAGCGCCGCAATATGCGCGCTTACTGTGGGCTGGGTAATGAATAGCTGCTTCGCCGTCAGCGAAAAACTTTTCGTTTCGGCCACAGCCACAAATGCTTCCAGCTGTTTCAGATTCATCTATGCTTTCACCCTCTCACTCTCTGCTTTTTCCTTTTTCGTAATCCCTGTCCGGTCCGTATATTCCAAAAGCAGCCGGGCATTTTTTCTGCTCGTATCCAACATGCTGCAGATCCTGGAAATGGTAATTTTCCCATCCTGTTCCAGAATCCCCCTCACCTGCCCTGCCGCCTGCCTGATCAGCTCCGGCGTAGTATAAAAATCTCCTGAAATCCAGAGCATTTTCCCCTGAAGTTCCAGAAGGCGCAGAATCTCGCCCGTTTTTTCGTCCGTATCCCCGAAATTTAAGAAATGATATCCTGCCTCCTGCGCCGCCCTGGAAAATACAGTATAAGTTTTCCGATATTCCTCATCCTCCGCCGGTTCATACCCGCAGGGAGCAATCAGCCTGCCGCCCGGTTTCCAGGACAACGTCTCCGCCGGACGGATCCTGCCCCAGTCGATGAAATGAATATCTCCCTGTTTTGCAAGCTGTCCGATGTATGCCTGGGCTGCCTTTTTCAGTCTGTCTGCCGCTTTTGCCTGCAGCTGCGCCTCCGGCATTCCCAGACGGTAAGGATACCGGTCCAGATAGCCGCGAAGTTCCTCCAGAATCTCCCCTCGGATCTGCGTCTCCGCCTTCCGGTGCAGAAAATACTCTGTTCCGTTTTTTCCGAAGCCGCACACCTTTCCTTCCGCCGCCAGTTCCTCCATTATCTTCTCCGTCGTTTTCACATGGATCCCCATCTCAGCAGAAAGTACGTCCAAAACCGTCGCATCCGTCCCCTTCTCTTCTGTCAGCAGCTCCGCAAGCTCTTTTGTCCCGGCTGTTTCTTTTTTTCTCAGCCTCTCCAGCGTTTCTTTCCGAAATCGTTTTTCTCTCGCGGCATCCGTCTCCAGCACAATTCCGCCCCCTATTGTCTCCATCGGAGAATAAAATCGCAGGACAAACCGGTCGTCTTTCCGAAGCGCCGTCTCCTTGTCCAGCAGCAGACGGGCATACCCTTCTTCTCCCGGCAGGAGCTGATCTGCGCCAAACAGTATTATCCGGCAGACTGTCTGAGAAGTACCGCTGTAGAAATGAAGCCGGCTCTGGTTTTTCACGATCCGCTGTCCGCCGTCCAGAAGCCGGATTCTGACGTTGATGCTTCCGGTTGTTTTCACGCTTTTCTCCGGTGCCAGGACGCATCCTCTTCGTATCTCTTCTTTCCCTGCTCCGGCCAGATTAAGAGCCGCCCGCTGTCCGGCGGCGCAGAACTCTTCCTCTCTTCCGTAGACCTGTATTCCCCGCACCCGGCATGCTTTTTTGCCGGGGAATACCGTCAGTTCCTGTCCTTTTTCAATCCGACCTTCCAGCAGGGTTCCGGTAACTACTGTGCCGAAACCCTGCACGGTAAACACCCGGTCCACCAGAAGACGGGCCGGCGCCTCTGCTCTTTTCCTTACTTCTTCGTTTTCCTCCGTTCTCTGTGCGTAGGCGCCTATCAGGCGTTTCAGCTTCTCAATGCCCTGACCGGTCCGTGCAGAAACTCTTACTACCGGCGCGTCCGCCAGCCCGCTTTCTTTCTGCTCCTCCCGGATCTCTTTCTCCACCATTTCCAGCCATTCGCTGTCCGCCAGATCACATTTATTCAGAACAATAATATAATTCTCCACTCCCAGAATTCTCAGAATATCCATATGTTCCCGCGTCTGCGGCATGATTCCTTCATCTGCGGCGATTACCAGAAGAACCAGATCCATCCCGGCCGCTCCGGCCGCCATATTGTGGATAAACCTTTCATGGCCGGGGACGTCAATAATCCCGGCTTTTGTCCCGTCCTCCAGATCAAAAGAAGCGAAACCGAGATCTGTCGTAATTCCTCTCTGCTTCTCCTCCGGCAGACGGTCCGTATCCTGACCGGTAAGCGCCCGGATCAGCGCGGTTTTTCCATGATCAATATGGCCTGCCGTCCCGATAACAAAATGTTTCATAGGCCGCTCCCTTTCTCTTGTTCTGTTTCCTGTTTCCGCATATCCGGCATTCGGAATGTTCCGCCGGCAAACAGTTCATCCATAGAAATAAGTCCGGCCAGATATTCCCTGTCCTGCCCGCTTACCGTCCGCATATCTATCAGAAACCGATCCCGGACAATTCTTCCAAGCACAGGAACCGGAAGAGTTCTCAGTCTTCTCTGAAGCTTTGCCGCACTGATTTCTTCCGGGGCGATACATACGGCAGAACTTATGATCCTTTCCTCCGGAAGCGCCCCTCCGCCTGCTCGGGACGTACAGGGTTCAACGGTAATCCGCGCCGGCATGCTGCCGCATTTTTCACCGTACCGCTCCTTTCTTCTTCGGACGATCTCTTCCTTCAGCATTTCCGCCTCCTGCCGTACTTCCTCCGCAGGCCGGGTCAGCATCCAAAGCACGGGAATCCGCCTGACCGCCTGATCCGGATTCAGGTATTCCAGCAATACCTGCTCCAGCGCCGCGGCCGTAAATTTATCAATCCGCAGAGCCCTGGCAAGAGGATGATTCCTCATCCTGTCCAGAAAACATTTTTTCCCTACTATAATGCCCGCCTGCGGTCCTCCCAAAAGCTTGTCGCCGCTGAAACAGACAACATCAGCTCCTGCAGCCACAGACGCCTGCACATAAGGTTCGCCCTTCAGGCCATAGCGGCCCAGGTTTGTCAGCATGCCGCTGCCCAGATCCTGCACCACACATATGCCTTTCTGTCTTCCCAGAGCGCACAGCTCTTCCAGAGACACGGACTCTGTAAACCCGACGATCCGGTAATTACTTGTATGAACCTGCAGAAACACTTTTGTCTGTTCATTAACGGCATTTTCATAGTCAGACAGCCGCGTGCGGTTTGTCGTCCCGGTCTCTCTTAATCTGGCTCCGCTTTGTTCCATCACTTCCGGGATCCTAAATCCCCCTCCGATCTCCACCAGTTCTCCACGGGATACGACCGCTTCTCCTCCACTGGCCAGGGCGGTCAGGATAAGAAGCACGGCGGCAGCGTTGTTATTCACTGCGAAAGCCGCCTCTGCTCCGGTAATCCGGCAGAGCAGACGTTCAAAATGAGCGCACCGGTCTCCCCGTTCTCCTGTAACCGGATCCAGCTCCAGATTGACATATTTCCCCGCAATCATCCCCGCCCGGCTGCCCGCCTGTCCGCCAAGCGGCGCTCTGCCAAGTCCTGTGTGAAGGATGACTCCGGTACCGTTTACCACAGGTACGATTTCCGGACTGAACAGCTCATCCAGCCGTCCCCGGATGCAGGGAATAAGATTCTCAAGAAAGTTCTCTATAAATTCCGCGCCTTTCTGTTCCTGGGCGCGTCCCGCAAACTCTCCCGCCTTCTCTCTCAGTTCTCCAAGTATTTCCTGCAGGATGCATGCGACAGCCTGCTGCCCGTACCGGCCGGCCAGCTCCTGTACTGCTTTATCTCGCAGCAGTATATCTGTTTTCGGTATCATGCGATACATTTCGTTCTTATTCAATCTGTGTTTCTCCTGTTCTCACCTGTTTTTCCGCTGTCCGTAAGGACGGCAAACGGCAGAGAGATCCTTTCCTTCTCTCTGCCGCTGTCTTCTAATTCAATCGGATAAACACATCCTGCTTTTCCAGCACGCGCCCGATTACGGAAACTTCCGTTTCCATCCCGGCCCGCTCAAGGCTTTGGAGAAAACCTTCCACTTCCTCCCCCGGTACGCTGAACAGCAGTCCTCCGGATGTCTGTGGATCACAGAGCAGGTCAATCCATACCTCCTCTGTATTTCCCGTATCCAGTCCTTCCCGCACATATTCCCTGTTCCGGTAGGCTCCCCCGGGCACAAGGCCCATACGTGCATAATCCGGCGCCTCTTCCATGTAAGCCACATCCTGCGCGCGGATGTCAAAAGTCACGCCGCTGGCCTTTGCCATCTCCATACAATGTCCCAGCAGCCCGAACCCGGTCACATCGGTACACGCATGTACCGTAATGCTTTCCGCGGCCTGCTTCGCTTTTTTATTCAAAGCAGACATTACATGAACCGCTTCTTTTTCCGCCTCCGCGGAAGCCATTCCGGCTTTTACCGCAGTATTTATTACTCCGCTCCCGATCTGTTTCGTCAGGATCAGCACGTCGCCGGGTCTGCATCCGTAATTCCGGTATATCCGGTCCGGATGAACAAATCCTGTAACCGAAAGTCCGTACTTCGGTTCATCGTCCTGAACAGAATGTCCGCCCGACAGAACCGCTCCGGCTTCCAGCACCTTATCCGCTCCGCCTCTGAGAATCTCCGAGAGGATCCCGGGATCCAGACAGTTCGGGAAGCACACGATATTAAGAGCAATCTTCGGCTCGCCGCCCATAGCATAAACATCACTCAGGGCATTGGCCGCCGCGATCTGGCCGAAGGTGTACGGGTCATCCGCCACCGGAGTAAAAAAATCCAGCGTCTGTATTATGGCCGTATCATCCGATATTTTGTAAATCGCTGCATCGTCTGATGTCTCGACTCCGACGAGCAGACGCTCGTCATTGAATTTCGGCAGCTTGCCCAGAACCCGGGCAAGGGTCTCAGGACCTATTTTCGCCGCTCATCCGGCGGTTTTTGTCATCTGTGTCAGATGAATCTCTTTATACATGCCCGCACACCTCCTTTCCCTTATATCTTCCTTTCGCCCCTTCCGGGACATATGGCTTTTTCCGCGTTCCGCGCAGCATTCACAATGCAGTAAATATTAAAGGCCGCTTCACGGTCCGGGAAACTTAAAGTCATTATAACACTTCTTAAGCCACGCAGGCAACAGACATATGGCGGCCAAAGGCTTTTATCACAACGGATGCTTTTTGCGTACTTTATGTGTACAGTGTCCCCAAAACGTGGTAAAATCGTTTCGTTCGGGTTTATAACCCGTATATCAGAAAATCAGGAGAATAATCATGGATTTCATGCATACACAGAACAGACATATAAATCTTCACGCCCTGCAGGAAGGATTGCGTGACGGCATCCCGATCGCCCTGGGGTATCTTGCGGTTTCCTTTTCACTGGGCATTGCGGCACAGGCGGCAGGCCTGACTCCTTTTCAGGGATTTCTGGCAAGTATTACAACCAATGCCTCTGCCGGCGAATACGCCTGTTTTATGGCAATATCCACCGGTTCCGCTATTACGGAGCTGCTTCTTATTATGCTGATCACAAACGGACGGTATCTGCTGATGAGCTGTTCCCTCAGCCAGAAGTTTTCTCCCGGAACGCCTCTGCGCCACCGCCTTCTGGCCGCGTTTTCCATTACGGATGAGATTTTCGGAATCTCCATCGCCCGGGGCGGATATCTGAATCCCTTTTACATGTACGGCGCGATTCTGATCGCGTCTCCCTGCTGGGCGCTCGGAACCGTCCTGGGCATTGTAGCCGGAAATATACTGCCTCTGAGGGCGGTAAGCGCGCTGAGCGTGGCTCTGTACGGTATGTTTCTGGCCGTTATCGTCCCCCCTGCCAGAAAAGAAAAGATAATCGGAGTGCTGATCGCAGCCAGCTTTATTTTAAGCTATGCTTCGGAACATCTGCCGGTTGTCTCTTCCCTTACTTCCGGGACAAGAACCATTATCCTGACGCTCCTGATTTCGGCCGCGGCCGCAGTCATCCGTCCGGTAAAACTTACAGAAGAGGAGAATACTGATGAGGTACAGTAATTACATTTATATTTTCATTATGGCGGCGGTCACTTATACGATCCGCGCTCTTCCGCTGACTCTGATCCGCAAGCCGATTAAAAACCGTTTCCTTCAGTCTTTTCTCCATTATGTGCCTTATGTTACGCTTGCGGTTATGACATTTCCCGCTATTCTTGCCGCCACCCAGTCTCCGCTGTCCGGCGCGGCCGCGCTGGCCGCGGGAATAACAGCGGCCGCGCTCGGAGCAGGACTCCTGCCGGTAGCCGCCATCTGCTGCGGAGTCGTATTTATACTGGAACTTTTTCTCTGCTGAACCGGTTCGGATTTAGTACCGGTTGTCAAATATCCTGGTGGATTTTTTCTCGCTCCTCGGCAGATCCCCTACCGAAACAGGTTTTACATGCACAAGGATTCCGATTTTTGTCTTGAAAGCTTTCTGAATCGCCTGCTCAGCCTGTTTTTTATCTACGCCTTTGTTTACCTCCACAAACAGGGTGCACTCGTCTTTTCCGAAAAGGTGGTCCAGCATAAACTGATACTCGCTGGACGCCTCCGGCACTTCTTTGAGCATTTCCTCGATCTGACTCGGGAAGATATTGACTCCCTTTACTTTCACCATATCATCCGTACGGCCGATCAGTGTATCGATTCTCGGAAATCTGGAACCGCATCTGCACTCTCCGGGAATAAATCTGGTCAGGTCATGCGTCCGGTACCGGATCAGCGGCGCTCCCTGTTTTCTCAGCGTCGTAATTACAAGTTCGCCCACTTCTCCGTCGGGAACATTTTCTCCGGTTTTCGGATCAACAATCTCAAAATAAAGATAATCGTCCCAGTAATGCATTCCGCACTCATAATCGCAGCTCATGGCAATTCCCGGTCCGTATACCTCCGTCAGCCCGTAAATATCATACAGCTGAACACCAAGCTCCGCGGCAATGCGGGCACGCATCTTGCTTCCCCATCTCTCCGAGCCAATCACGCCTTTTCTCAGATAAATCCTGTCTGTCAGTCCTCTTTTTCCGATCTCCTCCGCCAGAAGAAGAGCGTAAGACGAAGTCGCGCACAGAACGGTAGCTTTCATATCCTGCATCATCCGCAGCTGCTTTTCTGTGTTTCCTGGGCCCATGGGAATCGTCATTGCGCCCAGATATTCCGCTCCCGCCTGGAAGCCGATTCCGGCAGTCCACAATCCGTAACCCGGTGTAATCTGAATCCGGTCAAGAGCCGTGATCCCCGCCATCTCATAGCAGCGTGCAAACATTTTGGCCCAGTCTTCCACATCTTTCTGTGTATAGGGAATAATAACCGGCACTCCGGTTGTCCCTGAAGAAGAGTGGATGCGGACAATTTCCTCATCCGGCACCGCCTGAAGTCCGAGAGGATATGCTTCCCTCAGATCGCCTTTCCAGGTAAACGGCAGTTTTTCAAAATCTTCCTGGGACTTTATGGATTCTACGTTTATATCTTTCAGTTTTTCTTTATAAAAGCAGTCCTTTGAGGTGAGCTGTCGAAGATTTTCCTTGATCATCTCAAACTGCAGTTCAGTCATTTTCATGTCACATTCCTCCGGCTTTCCGGCCAAGCATCAGGGCCTTTTCGTTTAAAGCAATATATTTTTCTTTCACATTTTTCCTGACCGCATCCAGCATTTCCTCCGGCGTAATGCCAAGAGCTCCGCTCTGGGCCGCCGCTCCGAGAAGCGCGACGTTGAGCACTTTCGAAGATCCGGCTTCCCGGCAGATCGCGTCTCCGTCGACAAGGATCAGCCTGTCGGCATGCTTCTTCAGATAACCGGTCATTTCTTCCGCGCTGTAATTTCCTCCGCCAAGACTTGCCGTCACCGGTTTTACAATCCGTCTGTCAGCAATGACAAGTCCGTCCTTTTTCAGCCATGGCAGGCATCTTACCGCCTCTCCCGCTTCAAAGGCCAGAATCACATCCGCGCTTCCCACGGGAACCTGCGGTGAGTAAATCCGCTCGCCGATCCGCACATGGCTGACAACAGAGCCTCCTCTCTGAGCCATTCCGATTGTCTCGGCAGTCCGCGCAAAATATCCCTTTTCCATAGCGGCATATGCAATCAGTCTGGAGGCCAGCACAACCCCCTGGCCGCCCACGCCGCACAGCAGACAGTTTTTATTCATGACAGTTCACCTCCCCGATTGCGTCGAAAGGACACACTGACGCGCATATGCCGCATCCGCAGCAAAGCGTCGCGTCAATCTTTACCGAATCACCTTCCGTTACGATGGCCGGACATCCCAGTTCTCTGATGCAGACTTTACATTTCCGGCAGGTTTCCTGTTTTACTTCGCAGCATTTTTCACTCCTGGAAACCGCGATACACGGGGAGCGGAAAATCACTGCCCGCACGCCGCTTCCCTGCGCGGCTTCTCTGACCGCGTTCACCGCTTCATTCAGATTCAGCGGATCGCACTCATAGATCCGCTCCACGCCGATTCCCCGAAGAATGGCAGGGATGCTTATCTTCGCCGCCACGTCTCCCATAATTGTCTTTCCGGTTCCGGGGTGCGGCTGATGACCGGTCATTGCTGTGGTAGAATTATCCAGTACGACCAGTACAATATCATTCCCGTTGTATACCGCGTTTACAACTCCTGTTATTCCCGACGCAAAAAATGTAGAATCTCCGATAAAGGCAAAATTTACAGCGTCAGGTTCAATTGCGTGGAGTCCCTGGGCGATTGTCACGCCCGCCCCCATACAAAGGCATGTGTCTACCATATCAAGCGGCTTCGCGTTTCCGAGCGTATAACATCCGATATCCCCGCTGAACACCGCTTTCTTTCCTTTCATCGCTTTTTTCACGGCATAGAAAGAGGCGCGGTGGGGACACCCGGCGCAAAGTACCGGAGGCCGAACGGGAAGTTCCGGAATGTCGTCTGATGCCGGCGCATCCGCTGCCAGTTCGTCACTTACGGCGTTTTCCGCCGGATTCAGAAAACGTTCAATATCCGCCCGGACGCTCTCCGTACTGTTTTCTCCTGCGTTTTTCGTATGTCCGGTCAGCTTTCCATATATATTCACCGGAAGATGACGCCGTCCCGCAATCTGGAGAAGCTGTCTCTCAATCATGGGATCCAGTTCTTCCAGCACAAGCACCTCGTCCAGATCTTTTAAAAAGCGGACTGCCAGTTCTTCCGGGAAGGGATGCGGCGTCGAGATTTTAAGAAGAGGCGTTCCCTCCGGAAGCACTTCTCTTGTATAGGCATAGCTGATGCCTCCGGTCACGATTCCTTTCTTTTTATCTCCCTCCAGAATAAAATTCCTCTTATATTCGGACAAAGTTTCTGACAGTTTTGCATTTCTTTTTTCTATCCGAATATGATTCAGATATGATGTGCGTGGAAAGATAACCCAGCGCATTGTGTCCTTGACAAAACCTTCCGGTTCGCTGATCTGCATTGCTTCCGGCAGTTCTATGCTGGCGCATGCGTGACAGACTCTTGTCGTCGGGCGGAACAGCACGGGCGTCTGATATTTCTCCGAAAACTCAAATGCTTCCCCTATCATTTCGCAGGCTTCTTCCGGTGAAGAAGGATCAAAGACAGGAAGTTTCGAGAATACTCCAAATGTTCTTGTATCCTGTTCGGTCTGGGAGGAAATCGGTCCCGGATCATCTGCGGACACAATCACCATGCCCCCTTTTACTCCTATGTACGCCAGACTCATCAGCGGATCGGAAGCCACATTCAGGCCGACCTGCTTCATCGTAACAAGCGTCCGGGCGCCGGCATATGCCGCGCCGGCCCCAACTTCCATGGCTGCCTTTTCGTTCACCGACCACTCCACATGAATTCTCCCGTCATTATGCTTTGCGATCGCCTCAAGTATTTCTGTTGACGGAGTTCCCGGATAGCCCGCAGCCATACGCACTCCTGCGCGGATCGCGCCGAGGGCGATAGCTTCATTCCCCATCACAAGTATTTTCTTACTGCTCATATGTAAAAGCGCTCCTTTTTATCGTACTATTTTCGTATTTTACCACACTAAAGTGAGAAAAGGAACAGAAAAATTCCTTTTCCGCCAAATATCTCTATGGTATAATCTGCTTGAAAAACAACTGCCAATGTGCGGAAAAGGATTTAAGGAAAGGAACAGAAATATGTGGATTGCAGATAAATGGAAAGACTATGAAGTCATTGACTGTTCAAAAGGAGAAAAACTGGAACGCTGGGGAGATTATATACTGGTTCGTCCTGATCCCCAGGTCATCTGGGATACTCCCCGCAGGCACAGAGGCTGGAAGCATCGGAACGGCCACTACCACCGCAGCAGGAAAGGCGGCGGCGAGTGGGAATTTTTCAGCCTGCCAAAGCAGTGGCAGATTCATTACGGATCTCTCACTTTTAACCTGAAGCCTTTCAGCTTCAAACACACCGGCCTTTTCCCTGAACAGGCAGCGAACTGGGACTGGTTTTCAGAAAAAATCCGCACTGCCGGAAGGCCTGTAAAAGTGCTCAATCTCTTCGCCTATACCGGTGGCGCCACGCTTGCCGCGGCCGCCGCGGGAGCGCAGGTCACTCATGTGGACGCATCTAAAGGCATGGTCACATGGGCCAAAGAAAACGCCGCATCTTCGGGACTGAAAGACGCGCCGATCCGCTGGCTTGTAGACGACTGTGTAAAATTTGTGGAGCGGGAAATACGGCGTGGCAATAAATACGACGCCATCATTATGGATCCGCCATCGTACGGAAGAGGTCCGAAGGGGGAGATCTGGAAGATTGAAGACATGATTCACCCGCTGATTCAGCTGTGTACAAAGATTCTGTCCGACAGTCCGGTCTTTTTCCTGGTAAATTCCTATACCACCGGTCTTGCTCCTTCTGTGCTGACATACATGCTTGCCACAGAGCTGAAGCCCTGGAACGGACATGTGCAGTCTGAAGAAATCGGTCTGCCCGTAACCGAATCCGGCCTGATACTTCCCTGCGGCGCCTCTGCACGATGGGAAGCATAGACTGACGCACAGATGCACTTATATCAGATAAAATGTCTTTTGACATACGGAGGGAGATAAAAATGAAACAACCTGTACAAAAAAAGTTCGCGGAATATTTTTTTTACTTTATTCTGTATTCCTTTATCGGCTGGGTTTATGAAGTGTTTCTGGAAGTTGTGGTATACCGATGGGGATTTTCCAACCGGGGCGTTCTGTTCGGCCCTTACTGTATCATTTACGGCGCAGGCGCTCTGATACTGATCTTCACATTAGGCGGTCTTAAGAAAAAAGAAATCCGCATCGGTCGGCTCTGTGTCACGCCGCTGCTTGTTTTCGTCGGGATTGTGGCTGTCACAACCGTGCTTGAACTGGCCGGAAGCTATATCATGGAACTCCTCTACGGAGAATGGATGTGGGATTACACCCGCTTTCCCTTTAATTTCCAGGGGCGTATCGCCCTCAATCCAAGTCTCCGTTTCGGTGTGGGAGGCATGATCTTTCTTTATGTGTTTCAGCCTCTTTTTATAAAAATCGTATCCCGCTGGTCTGACCGGATTCTTTATACGGTCAGCGGAATTCTGGCGTTTTTGTTTCTTATCGACGCCATCTTTACACTACTTTAATTTTACTGAATATTTCTCCAATGGGGGCGGCAATGCTCAGTTCAGCCTGAACTGTCTTTGCCGTCTCTGATTTATTTATTACTACAAGGTGCCTGCCGCTGAAATAATCTATAAATCCTGCCGCCGGATAAACAACAAGGGAAGTGCCGCCGATAATCAGCGTATCCGCCGCTGCAATAGCTTCCACGGCTCCCCTGATGGTCTTTGAATCAAGACCCTCCTCATAGAGCACTACATCAGGCTTAATCATGCCCCCGCACTCGCAGCGGGGAATCCCGGAAGAATGTTTTACATAATCCGCGTCATAAAATCTGCCGCATTTCATACAGTAATTCCTGTGTATGCTTCCGTGCAGCTCATAGACGGTTCTGCTGCCCGCCGCCTGGTGGAGCCCGTCGATATTCTGAGTCACTACTGCAGCAAGTCTGCCCGCCTGCTCAAGCTCCGCCAGCTTATAGTGCGCCGGATTTGGCTTTGCGTCAGTTATCATCATCTTTTCTTTATAAAACTCATAAAACGCTTCCGGATACTGCATAAAAAAACTATGGCTTACCACCTGTTCAGGAGAATATTTATATTTCTGATGGTAGATCCCGTCCGCGCTTCTGAAATCCGGGATGCCGCTTTCCGTAGACACTCCGGCTCCTCCGAAAAATACAATCCGGCTGCTGTCGTCTATAATTTCCTGAAGTTTCTCCGTTTCCTTTTCATACATTGCCAAACTCCTCCTTTCACTCCCGGCGTCTTATCTCAATCCGCCTTCAGATGTCCTCTTTCGATGTGCTTATCCATGATCTCAAGCATTTTCTCCCAGACTGTCGTTGATGTGTCAGGAATACGGGCGTTCCGTCTGCACACCTGCGATTTATGTACGCCGTGTTCTTCCCAGCTTTTCCCGTCAGATGCATCGTTCAGCATAAGCGGTTGGAAATTATCCAGCAGATGCGCGTATTTTGCTTCAGCCGTCTCATACGCTTCAAATTCATCCCACAGCTCGCGCAGATATTTTCCCTGATCTTCCGGCAGGATTCCGAAAATCCGGTCCGCGGCCTTTACTTCCCTCTCCCTTTTTGTCGCCGCACCTTCTGAATCATATGCATAAGTATCGCCTGCGTCGATTTCCACCAGATCGTGAATCAGAACCATTATCATAACTTTTCCAAGATCAGCGTCTTCTTTCATGTGTTCTTTCAGGAGCACCGCCGCCAGTGCCAGATGCCAGGAATGTTCGGCGTCGTTTTCCTTGCGCTTTCCGTCCGCCAGATATGTCTGTCTGAAGATATTCTTTACTTTATCGACTTCCGTCAGAAACGCGATCTGTTTTTCCAGACGCATCTTTTTATCCGTACTGCTCTTTTCCATAAAAGTGATCATCCCTTCTTTTTCTTTCTCCCTCATTATAGCACATATCCGATATAAAGAATCCCCGCGTTCAGGATGTTTTCCTGATCCGCGGGGATTCGCTTTCTTTTGCAGTTTTTACAGTTCTACCTTTCCGGTTGTATCACCGTTTACTACATAGTAAGCCGCTGACTCTTCCGGTTTCAGATAAATCTTTACGTCTTTCATATCGCCGACTTTGTTTTTAAGTACTTTTGTCCAGATCTCTTTTACTTTCTGGAAGATCTCTTTTTCCGTGTACTCTTTGCCTGCGAACTGAAGGAACATCTCTGTTTTAACTTCAGCCTTCTTTGCCGGAGCTTTCTTTGCTGCCGGTTTCTTTGCTGCCGCTTTCTTAGCCGGAGCCTTTGTCTCAGCTGTCTTTGTTTCTGTCTTCTCCTCAGGTGTATCTACTAAAACTGCTGCTTTTGTCTCCAGCTTCTTTGTTGTATCCTTCTTTGTCTCGATTGCTTTGGCCGGAGTTTTCTCCGCCTTTGCCGTTTCTTTAACCTCAGCCGCCGGCTTTGCCGCCGCTTTTTTTACTTCAGCCTCCGGTTTTACTGCTGCCTTTGCTGTTGAAGATGCTTTTTTTACTGCCATACTTGTTTCCCTCCTAAAATAAATCCAACCAAGTATTTTTTGCTTCCGGCATTTCATTTTAAATACCGGAGCCGTTTAAACCTCATCTTATTCCTCAAAGTTCCAATGGGATTGTACATCATTTTTCCGCATACGTCAAATTTTTTATTTTTTAATCTTCTTTAATATTTTTTTGATTATATCCTCTGAAAAAATCTGACAGGCTGTGAAGCGTTTTTATCAGCACCGGTATTTCATTTTCATCGAGATTTTCCAACACTGTTTCCGTCATTTTTCTGTGATATTCCTTGTGATGTTCATATGCTTTTTTCCCCTTCTGAGTCAGCCGGATAAAAACAACTCTCCGGTCTTCGTCACTGCGTTTTCTCACCACATATTTTTTATTAACAAGACTGTTAATCGAAGTTGTAAGAGATCCTGCGGTTATGCCAAGCTTTTTTGCAACCGATGACATCGTATTTTCTCCTGAAAGACCGATGGCCTCAATAATGTGCATATCATTGTTGGTTATATCCCCAAACTCTTCTGTTATAATTGCTTCTTCTTCCAGTTTCAGTATTTCATTAAAGAGATTGACCAGAACATCATTGATCGTTTCATATGCGTCCACCGATTTGTCTCCTTTCTCAGACAAACAACGATTGTATTACATCGCTTACTTTCTCTATTTTATCTGATTTGTATGCCTTTGCCCCGCAGAACAGAAGTCCTTTTTCTATATTCCCTTTTACTGCTTCTATAAGGCTGTCCGTAATACAGTACGGAATCTGGGACGGACTGCATTTCGCAAGGCATCCGTGACAGGGGGTGTGACCGATCTTTTCCCCGCTCATCACACGTTTCATCATAGGATTTATGATTGCTCTTCCGGGCATTCCGACCGGGCTTTTTACGATCTGGATATCTTCTTTTGAAGCGTTAATATACGCCTCTTTATAACGGATGTCCGCGTCGCACTCTTCTGTTGTGACAAATCTTGTAGCCACCTGCACGCCGTCGGCGCCAAGCGCCATTACCTTTCTGACATCTTCACTGTCGTAAATGCCTCCTGCCACAACAACGGGTATCTGAACCTGATATTTTTCTCCGTAACTCTTCACTGTGGAAATAATCTTTTTTATTTCCTCGCCGTAGGATTCTTCCGTATAACCGGACAGTTCCTCCCTCTGAAACCCCAGGTGTCCTCCGGCCAGAGGCCCTTCTATCACCACAAGGTCGGCGGTCCTTTTGTATTTTCTGTCCCAGTATTTCAGAATTACTTTTGCGGATCTGTCCGTAGACACGATGGGCGCGATTTTCACGGAGCTTTCTCCTGTAAGCGCCGGCAGTTCTGTCGGAAGTCCCGCGCCGCAGATTATAATATCTGCGCCCGCCTTTACAGCGGCTTTTACATGGGCCGCGTATTCTTTAAGCGCCGTCATTATATTGTAACCGATGATTCCGTCAGGGGAAATTTTTCTGGCCTTTTTCATCTCGCCCTCAATGGCCCGCAGATTCGCCTCAGCCGGATTTCTGTCAAAATCCGGTTCTCTGTAACCGATCTGCGCGGTGGATATAATTCCTATTCCGCCTTCCTTTGCCACTGAACCGGCAAGACGTCCAAGGCTGACCCCTACTCCCATTCCGCCCTGTATAAGCGGGAATCTGGTAATCTTTTCACCTATTTTAAGATTTTTCATGTTAGCCTCACATTTCATCCGGTCTGCAGCCTCCTGCCCGGCCTGCCGTTTACTGCATGGTCCGCAGGTTCTTTCCGGCTGCTTTTCAGTCTAAATATTCCGAAATCTCCGGTATCTTCTTTCTGTCAGTTCTTCCGGACTCATTACCGTATATTTTTCAAGGAAATCCATTATCTGAACTTCCAGTTCCACACTTATAGGTTCCATAGTCTCCCGTGTAAACTCTTCTGGTTCCGGGATTACCTGCTCTACTATTCCAAGCCGTTTCAGGTCGTCTGCCGTCAGCTTCATCACTTCGGCCGCTTCCGCCGCGCGTTTGCTGTCTTTCCAGAGAATACTGGCAAAACCTTCCGGCGAAAGAACAGAATAAATAGCGTTTTCAAGCATCCAGACTTCATCTGCCACTGCCATGGCAAGCGCGCCGCCGCTACCGCCTTCTCCGATCACGACAGAGAGTACGGGAACTTTCAGTCCTGAAAGTTCATACAGATTGCGCGCGATAGCCTCGCCCTGTCCTCTCTCCTCCGCTTCCAGTCCGCAGAACGCGCCCGGAGTATCAACAAAGCAGATCACCGGTCGTCCGAACTTCTCTGCCTGCTTCATCAGTCGCAGCGCTTTTCTGTATCCATCCGGCGAAGGCATGGCAAAGTTTCTGTCCAGATTTTCCTTTGTCGTCTTTCCTTTAGACTGTGCGATTACTGTTACAGGCATACCGTGGAAACGGGCAATCCCTCCTGTAACCGCATGGTCATCTTTAAAATATCTGTCTCCGTGGAATTCCATAAAATCATCAAAAAGCGTTTCGATATAATCTGTTCCGACAGGACGGTTTTTCTTTCTGGAGATCTGGACGCGGTCCCAGGCGCTCATTTCTCTTTCGGCATCCGCGAACCCTGCATTCATTCTGCCGGCCGCTTTCACGTCAGTATCTGCGAATCCTTTTTCGGCATGCATCTTAAGAATCCGGCCCAGCACCTCCTTCATCTCTTCCCGTTCTACGATCCGGTCGACAAATCCATGCTCGACAAGAAACTCTGCTCTCTGAAATCCTTTCGGAAGTTTCTGTCCGATTGTCTGCTCGATTACTCTCGGCCCGGCAAATCCGATCAGAGCCTTCGGCTCCGCAAGAATGATGTCGCCCAGCATGGCAAAACTTGCCGTTACTCCTCCGGTTGTAGGATCTGTCAGAACGGAAATGTACAGGAGTCCCTCGTCGCTGTGGCGCTTCAGGGCCGCCGAAGTCTTTGCCATCTGCATCAGTGAAACAATTCCCTCCTGCATCCGCGCGCCTCCGGAACATGCGAAAATAATTACCGGAAGTTTCTCTTCCGTCGCGCGCTCCACCGCCCGCGCAATTTTTTCGCCTACAATATGTCCCATGCTGGCCATCATAAACCGTCCGTCGCAGATTCCGAGCACAACGGGATTTCCGTTTATGGAGGCCTTTCCTGTCACAATCGCCTCATTCAGACGGGTGCGCTCTTTGAGACTCTCCACCTTTTCTTCATATCCTTTAAAATCAAGCGGATTGACAAATTCCATCTCTTTGTCCCACTCTTCAAAGGAGCCTTCATCCGCGATCATCTCTACACGGCGGTAGGCATGTACGCGGAAATATCCGCCGCATTTCGGACAGATATAGTAGCCGTTCTTCACGTCCTCCGCGATAATCGCGGCGCCGCATTTATTGCATTTTCGCATCAGCCCCTGCGGGACTTCCGGTCTGGCGCTTTTCAGTGCAATGTAATGCTGACGGCTGCTTGTTTTTTTAAACATATTCTGTAATTTCATTTGAGATTACCTCCAAAAAAGGGATCCGGAACTTCCCGAAAGGGTCCTGACCCCTTTGAAAAAGTGCCTGACCCCTTTTGGTCAATTCTTCTGACAACCTACATTTTTTCTATGAACTCAATATCAATATTTCCTGACACAAAATCCGGATGATTCAGTATTTCATACTGATAATCCACGTTTGTATCAATTCCCTCTATAATTACTTCTCCAAGAGCGCTGCGCATCTTGCGGATAGCCTCATTCCTGTTTTTGGCATGAACGATCAGCTTTGCCAGCATGGAATCGTAATATGGAGGCACCGTATAGCCGCTGTAAATTGCCGCGTCAATACGCACTCCCTTTCCGCCGGGCAGATACATATCGGTAATTGTTCCCGGCGACGGACGGAAATTCTTTTCCGGATTTTCCGCGTTGATACGGCATTCAATGGCATGTCCTGTTATGTGAACATCTTCCTGGCTGTAGCTGAGCGGTCTCCCGTCTGCAATACGGATCTGTTCCTTGACAAGATCAATTCCCGTAACCCATTCGGTTACCGGATGCTCTACCTGAATCCTCGTGTTCATTTCCATGAAATAGAAATTTTCGTTCTTTTCCAGGAGGAACTCAATCGTACCGGCATTGGTATAATTCGCCGCTTTTGCCGCCTTTACCGCCGCCTCTCCCATCTTCTGCCGGAGCTGTGGGGTGAGCGCGGCTGACGGAGATTCCTCTATCATCTTCTGGTGATTTCTCTGAATGGAGCAGTCTCTTTCTCCCAGATGGATCACATTGCCATGCTCGTCCGCCAGAATCTGGAATTCGATGTGCCGCGGATGCTGTACAAAATGTTCTATATACATGGTATTATCGCCAAAAGCCATCTGCGTCTCTTTCTGAGCGGTCTTGAAACTGTTTTCAAACTCTTCCGGCGTCTCGGCGACGCGCATTCCCTTTCCGCCTCCGCCCAGAGCAGCCTTTACGATAACCGGATAGCCGATCTCCGCCGCGATCTTTGCTCCCGTCTCAGCGTCATATACCGGATCCTTGCTTCCCGGAATTACCGGTACGCCTGCCGCGACCATAGTGTTTCTGGCCTCTGCTTTATTACCGAGTTTCCGGATTACATCTGAATTCGGTCCGATAAATGTAATATTGCACTGCTCGCACAATTCCGCGAATTTACTGTTTTCCGACAGAAATCCGAATCCCGGATGAATCGCGTCCGCGCCGGATACCAGTGTTGCGCTGATAATATTCTGCATATTCAGATAGCTTTCTGAAGACGGCGCCGGCCCGATGCATATGGCCTCGTCCGCCAGCTGCGTATGCAGCGCTTCTTTGTCAGCTTCCGAATACACAGCAACCGTCTCAATCCCCATCTCGCGGCATGCCCGGATAATGCGGACTGCTATTTCGCCGCGGTTTGCAATCAATACCTTTCCAATCATCTCTGCACTATTCTCCTACCATAAACGTCAGCTCCGCGCTGACAACAACTTTTCCATTGACAGAAGCAACCGCCTCTCCCACGCCTACAGGTCCTTTGCGCTTGATGATCTTCGTCTCAAGCTTCAGAGTATCTCCCGGAAATACCATTCCTTTGAAACGGCATTTCTGTACTCCTCCGAAAAACGCAATCTTTCCTTTATTCTCGGGAACGCTTAAAATTGCGACAGCTCCGGCCTGCGCCAGGGCCTCGAGAATCAGCACGCCGGGCATAACCGCTTTCTGCGGGAAATGACCTCTGAAAAAATCTTCTCTGTAAGTTACGCATTTGTAGCCCACCGCAAATTCACCCGGTTCAAAATCCTCGATTCTGTCAAGGAGAAGAAATGGATGTCTGTGGGGGATGATCTCCTGGATCTGTTCTATATTTAAACTGTTCATTTTCTATGCACCTCTGTTCTTATTATGTAAGCAGCTTCTTTTCGCCATATGCCGCATGTGCTCCGTTTTCCGTCCGCCCATGCCAGCTCAAATCCGCTGCTTTGCAGCTCCTTTTCGCTGTATGGCTGCCGCCATATGCCGCATGTGCTCCGCTTTTCCGTCCGCCCATGCCAGCTCAAATCCGCTGCTTCGCAGCTCCTTTTCGCTGTATGGCTGCCGCCATATGTCGCATGTGCTCTGCCTTTCCGTCCGCACATGCCAGCTCAAATCCGCTGCTTCGCAGCTCCTTTTCGCTGTATGGCTGCCGCCATATGCCGGGATAAGATTTTGACCGCCCGCGGGCCAGCCCGCGCGATTCAAAATCTTATCCCGGCGCATGTGCGGACTAGCTGATGACAAAGAGTGGCTGTCCGTATTCTACTGCCTGTCCGTTTTCTACAAGTATTTCTGTTATGGTTCCTGTGAAATCGCTTTCGATTTCGTTCATCAGTTTCATTGCCTCTACGATTGCCAGTACCTGGCCTTCTTTTACACTGTCTCCGATCTTTACGAAAGGAGCCGCGTCTTCTGCCGGAGCCGCGTAGAATGTTCCAACCAGAGGTGATTTTACAATATTTCCCTTTACTTCTGCCTCTGCGGATGCTGCCGGGGCTGCTTCCACTGCCGGAGCGCTCACAGGCGCTGCCGCCGGAACCGGAGCCGGCCCGGCCGGCATTACTGCCGGAGCGACTGCGGGCATTGCCGGAGCCTGTACCTGAACAATTTTATCGCTTGTTTTTTTCAGGGAAAGCTTTACTCCGTCTTCTTCATATTTGAATTCTGTCAGTTCGGAATCTGAAACAGCCTTTACTAATTCCAATACCTGCTCAACTTTCATTGCACACACCTCTTACCCTTCATATTTCTTTAACAACAGCGTCGCGTTGTGTCCTCCGAATCCGAGAGAATTCGTAAGAACATAATTGATATCTTTTTCAACCGGAGCGCCTGTCGCATAATTCAGGTCACATTCCGGATCCACGTTTTCTGTTCCGACAGTCTGATGGATAAATCCGTCAAGAATGCTTTTTACGCATACGACAAATTCCACACCGCCTGCAGCTCCCAGCAGATGTCCGATCATTGATTTTGTGGAGTTTACAACCACATCTTTTGCCGCGTCTCCCAGCGCCAGTTTAATCGCTTTTGTCTCGAACAGGTCATTGTGATGTGTGCTTGTTCCGTGTGCGTTGATATAATCAATCTGCTCAGGCTCTACGCCTGCCTCTTTCATCGCCAGTTTCATGGCCATGCCTGCGCCTTCACCGTCTTCCGCCGGTGAGGTAATGTGGTAAGCGTCGCCTGTCGCGCCGTATCCCACGAGTTCCGCGTAAATCTTCGCGCCTCTTGCTTTTGCGTGTTCCAGCTCTTCCAGAACAACAATTCCGGCGCCTTCGCCAAGTACGAAACCGTCTCTGTCCTTGTCAAACGGACGTGAAGCATGTTCCGGATCGTTTGTCGTAGAAAGCGCTGTCAGAGCTGTAAATCCGGCAATTCCTGTAGGACATACAGAAGCCTCTGTACCGCCGGCAACCATAACGTCTGCGTCTCCGTACTGAATCGCGCGGAATGCGTCTCCAATGCAGTGTGTACCGGAAGCGCACGCTGTTACTACATTTGTACATTTTCCCTTCAGGCCGAGCTGAATAGAAATATTTCCGGCCGCCATGTTGGAAATCATAAGCGGAACCATCAGCGGATTTACCTTGTTCGGCCCCTTTGTCAGGATCTTCTCATAATTTGTCTCCACGCACTGCAGACTTCCGATACCGGACCCTACGATAACGCCGCAGCGAAACGGGTCCTCATTTTCCATGTTCAGATCTGCGTCTTCAAAAGCTTCTTTCGCCGCGGCGACCGCATACTGCGAAAAAAGCTCCATTCTCTTCGCCGCCTTAAAGTCCATGCGTTCCTTAGCGACAAAACCTTTTACTTCCGCCGCGATCTGCACCTTAAACTCAGACGCGTCAAACTTTGTAATCGGTCCGATTCCGACCTTGCCTTCTTTAATGCCGTTCCAGAACTCCTCCACCGTATTTCCGATCGGCGTCACAGCTCCCAGGCCCGTAACCACAACTCGTCTCTTCTCCATATCCAAATCTGTCCTTCCCGAAACGGACTTCCGTTTCACCCAAACTTATGCTTTCTGTTTTTCAGTAAAACCAGATTCTTCCCGGCAAAATATTATGCCGGAAATCTGATACATTGTTTTACATGGCCATTCCGCCGTCCACATTGAGCACCTGGCCTGTAATATATCTCGCTCCTTCTGATGCCAGAAACGCGACTGCGTTTGCAATATCTTCCGTCTCTCCGAATTTTCCGAGCGGAATCTGCGCCACAGCGCCTTCCTTTACCTTATCGGAAAGCACTTCCGTCATCTCTGTATTAATAAATCCCGGAGCAATAGCATTTACTGTAATTCCGCGGCTTGCAAGCTCCCTTGCCGCCGACTTTGTCAGCCCGATCACGCCGGCTTTTGACGCGGAATAATTTGCCTGCCCCGCGTTTCCGAGGACGCCGGATACGGAAGACATGTTTATGATTCTTCCGCCTCTCTGTTTAATCATCTGGCGCGCTACAAAACGGATGCAGTTAAAAGTTCCCTTCAGATTCGTATCCAGAACCGCGTCATAATCCTCTTCGGACATTTTCATCAGCAGGCCGTCTCTTGTGATACCTGCATTATTTACCAGAATGTCAACGCTTCCGAGTTCAGCGACAACTTCTTTAAACATTTCTTCACAGGCTTTGTAGTCGGATACATTGCACTGTTTAATCTCTGCTTTTCCGCCTGCCTGCCCGATCTCTGCCTTTACTTCTTCGGCCCGCTCTCTGGAACCGTTGTAGTTAATCACAACCGTGGCTCCTTCCGACGCCAGCCGGATCGCGACGGCTCTTCCGATTCCTCTGGATGCGCCTGTAACTACCGCTACCTTGCCATTTAACATAATTCACTTACCACCTTATCTACATCTTCCCATGTGCCTACATTGTATACCTTCACGTCGCGGTTGATCTTGCGCATGAATCCGGCCAGCGTCCTGCCGGGCCCGATCTCCACAAATGTATCCACACCGTCCGCGATCATATTCTCCACACTCTGCTGCCAGCGCACGGATGATGCGACCTGTTCTGCAAGAAGCGCTTTCGTCTCTGAAATGTCTGTCACGTACTCCGCCGTAACATTCGTCACATAGGGGATATTAAGCGGGGAAAGCTCCACGCCTGCAAGCACTTCGCCCAGTTCTTCCCCGGCTTCACGAAGCATCGGAGAGTGGAACGGGCCGCTGACATTGAGCGGCATCACTCTCTTCGCACCCGCTTCTTTCAGCGCTTCAGATGCTTTCTCCACGCTTTCTTTCCATCCGGTGATGACGATCTGGCCCGGACAGTTGTAGTTGGCGATGGTCACGCCGTCGATCGGATCTACCACCTTCTCGATCGCTTCTCCTGTCATACCGAGCACTGCTGCCATTGTTCCTCTGCCGCCCGGCACCGCATTCTGCATCAGGATCCCGCGCTTTCTTACAAGCATAATGGCATCCTCTGTGCTCATCCCGCCGGCGGAAGCGATGGCGCAGTACTCGCCCAGGCTTAAGCCCGCGGTAACGTCCGCCTTCAGTCCTCTTTCGCGGAGAACATGCTCCATCGCCATGCAGACCGTCACAAGCGCCGCCTGTGTATATTCGGTCTGATCCAGCTTATCATTTTCCTCAAAGCACAGCGCTTTCATATCTATACCCAGCAGCTCTGTCGCCTTGTCGATGACTTTTGCCGCTGTTTCACTCTGTTCATAAAAATCTTTGCCCATTCCGGCTTTCTGCGCTCCCTGTCCCGGGAACATAAATGCGATCTTACTCATAGAAACCTTTTCCTCCGATCAGGTCGTCTGTCTCTTTCACGAGCTTCTGGATCAGGTCATGGCATGACATTTTCTCTTTGACCATGCCTGCGATCTGGCCTGCCATCACGCTTCCAGTCTTCACATCGCCGTCTACCACCGCACGTCTCAGTCCGCCCAGCGTCAGGAGCTCAAGCTCTTCAAACGGCGCGCCTTCCTGCTCTTTCTGTAAATACTCTTTTGTCATCTGGTTTCTCAGGGCACGTACCGGATGTCCTGTTGAACGTCCCGTAACTCTTGAGTCAATGTCTCTTGCCTTGATGATCATGTCTTTATAATTTTCATGAACCTGAGATTCATTCGTAACCACAAAGTGGGTTCCCATCTGCACGCCCTGCGCGCCCAGCATGAACGCCGCCGCGATCCCTCTTCCGTCCGCGATGCCGCCTGCCGCAATGACCGGAACGCTCACTGCATCTACGACCTGGGGTACAAGTACCATCGTCGTATTCTCACCGATGTGTCCGCCGGCCTCTGTTCCCTCGGCAACCAGCGCGTCCGCGCCGCATCTCTCCATACGCTTCGCAAGCGCTACCGATGCAACGACCGGGATTACCTTTACTCCGGCTTCTTTCCACATCTTCATATATTTTTCCGGAGAGCCCGCTCCTGTCGTAACGACTTTCACGCCCTCCTCAACAATCACTTTTGCCACGTCGTCCGCATAAGGACTCATGAGCATGATATTTACTCCAAAGGGTTTGTCAGTCAGCTTCTTCGCTTCCCTGACCTGTTCACGCACCCATTCAGCCGGCGCGCTAGCTGCACCAATCAGCCCGAGACCGCCGGCTTCGGATACGGCGGCTGCAAGATGATATTCAGCAACCCATGCCATTCCTCCCTGAATAATCGGATATTCAATTCCTAATAGTTCGGTTACCTTTGTTTTCATACTAACAACCTTTCTTTCTTGAAAATAAATGAATCCTTTTCTCTATGTTACTCAGTGTTCCGATAATAACTGTCGGCGGATTATTTATGTGCCTCCAGATATTTTACGACATCACCGATTGTGTTGATCTGCTCAAGATCCTCTGACGGAATCTCCACCTCAAACTCTTCCTCAAATGCCATTACCATTTCAAATAAATCCAGGGAATCTGCACCCAGATCATCTTTGAAAGATGTCTCTTCTGTCAGCTCTGCTGCGTCTGCGTTTAATGATTCTGCTACGATTTCTTTGATTTTCTCTAACATGGTTTTTTTTCCTTTCTTTAAATAAATAAAATTGCTTTTGCTTCCCGTCCGGGAATATTTATTTTTGTAATCCGGCTTTGCCGGTAATTACCCTTCCTGTCTGCTCTTCTGTCTGCTGCAGAAGGCCTACCACTCGAAAATACATGCCGCCCACGTAAGCCCGGCGCCAAATCCGGCAAGCAGAAGCTTCTGCCCTTTGGAAAACTCTTTCTTCCGGTTCATCTCATCCAGAAGGATTGGCACCGTAGCTGCCGACGTGTTGGCATACTCTTCCAGATTCATGGGGAATCTGGAGATGTCTGTGTGAAGTCTCTTTGCGACTGCTTCTATAATTCTTCTGTTTGCCTGATGGAGAATAAAATAATCTATCTCTTTGAGATCCATTGAAGCGCGTTCCAGAACTTCCTCCACAATCTCCGGTACTTTGCGGACGGCAAACTTAAATACGCCCTGTCCATCCATATGTATGTAGGAATCTTTATCTGCCCCTTCTGCGTCCCAGCCTTTCCGGTGTCTGCTCAAACCTGTCAGGGCCGGTCCTTTTGCTCCGTCTGAATGAGCGGCCATTACGCACGGCCTGCCCTCCTCCGCCTGAAGGATGGCTGCGCCCGCTCCGTCTCCAAAGAGAATGCAGGTGCTTCTGTCTGTCCAGTCCACCATATTGCTCATACTGTCCGCGCCGATTACAAGAACGGTACGATACACTCCTGCGCTTATATATGCCTGAGCTGTATTAAATGCAAGAACGAATCCCGTACACGCTGCATTCATATCAAATCCTGCGGCATTTACCGCTCCGATCATCTTCTGCACTTCACATGCCGCGCAGGGAAACACTGTCTCTGATGATGAAGTCGCGACAAGAATCAGTTCAATCTCTTTCGGGTCAATGCCGCTTTGCTCAACAGCCTTTAATGCCGCGCGGCCCGCCATATACGACGTCGTTTCGCCTTCAATAATATGGCGTCTGGCAATTCCCGTCCGTTCCCGGATCCATGCGTCATTCGTATCCACAATTCTGGACAGGTCATCGTTATCCACAGTGTGGGGCGGCACATAAGAACCGGTTCCGCAAATCTTTCCTACCATAACTATTCTCCAACTCAACAATTTACTTTGGTCATTAAATACTTTGACTCTTAAAGTATATCACACCGTCTGCAATTGTCAATATGTATATATTAATAATTTTGTAATATTTTTTTATCATTTTATGCCGTAAAAACGGCCCCTTATACGCTTCTTCCGTCCGCATGCCGACATCAGAAAAAAACAGCGCAAAAACTGCATTTCTCCTCTGAAACCAGCTTTGCACTGTCTTTTGTTCTTCTTTCTATAACTCTTTTACAAATTTCAGCAATTCCTCAAGCGTTCCTGCGTACTCGGATTCAACCGGCAGATTCTTCTTGTTTTCCATAGTGTCTGTTACAAGAAATGTCTTCACGCCCAGACTTCGGATGGACAGGTCTTCTTCCACATCGTTTCCTACCATCAGACACTCCGAAGGATCCATTCCGCACCCGCTCAGAATTTCCTGAAAATATCGGGGATTCGGTTTGCAGTACACACAGTCCTCGTATGTTGTAATCAGATTAAAATCCTCCGCATCAAGCCCCGCCCACCGGATCCGGTTCATAGTAGCGCATCGGGGAAACACAGGATTCGTGGCCAGATAAGCCTCCATCCCCTTCTCTCTTACTGTCTTCACAATCTGATTTGCCGCCGGCGTCGGTCGGGTGACGCAGACCGCCTTATTAAATGCGTCTTTATAAAATGAGAGCGCGATCTCCTCTGATTTCTCCGCCGTAAACGGAAGCTCTTTGTCTATATGGCTCCAGAAGGCTTCCCTGTTTGTCCGGGATCCGTCATTATTAACCATCGCCTTATATCCTGCCCACACGGAACTTATAAATTTTTCCGGCTCAATCGCCGCTCCGTTTTCAATATACGCCTTCGCAAGGAGAGGCATATAAAAACGCACAAATTCATCCTGAATCATGGGAAGCAGCGTACCGTCAAGATCAAATAGAATATGCCTGATACCCATTTTCTCATACTCCTTTCCGCCATCGGCACACCCGCGGGGCCGCCGAAATAATTTACAAAAAGCCACAAAAAGGACCAAAACAATCATGTTTCAGTCCTGCAAAAATGCCGCAGACCGGAATCCGGAACAAAGCATATATATGCAACAATGCGATAAATTGCACATGTTACATAGTAGAAATACTACGTTATACAAGGTAACAAACCGCAATTTGCCCCTTTTTTGCCCCTAGATGATACAATATTCCACCCTGGAGCAATCCGGGAATTTTATTTATTTTTTTCTTATTTCCTCTTGACTACTGGTGTCCAGTATGTTATTATATAATCACAGAAAGGAAATAACAAGGAGGACACGGAAATGAAGAAATACAACTTATCAAACATCATGAAAAGAGCATGGGAGCTTGTTAAAAAAGCGGGTATGACAATTTCTGCTGGACTCAAAAAAGCATGGAAGGAAGCGAAAAACATGACAAAGGCATTAGAAGATTTTTTGATGAAAAACGGTGGAAAAAGGTGGACTAAGAAAAATGAAGATGGTTCTGTTGCACAGGATAGGATCTATATTAATGACGTGGAACGTATAGCTGATGTTTTCGGGTTTGATAACCCAAAAGCGTACAGAAGAACTCAGATATATTATAATTATGTAACTGACGTTCTTGTTCTCAACATGAGTGGAACGAGATTTAATCACATGAAAGAGGAATTTGAAAAAAGATTCGAAGATATTAACATTAGATAAGCGGCGCTTTCTATAGATACAATATTATATCTACATTCCACTATGGATCTACTGTGCGCCGCTGTATGTGTAATTATATATCAGGACGAAATATAATGCAAGCTGCGATATTTAACAAGGAGGTCAAAATGAAAGATTTTATTTACAACGGAAAATATGTGAAAGATGTAATAGTCGGAGAACGAACAGCGGAAGAAGTCGCTGAGAAGAACGGCATTGTGCTCACGAAAATCAGACAGGAACAAATTAAAGTTCCGTACATCACTACAGATATCTTTGTTACAAAATACACTTACGAAAGCAAGAATGTAGGAAAAGCATTTTGCTATGAGATCACAGAAAATCACGGATTTGGTGAATACGGGACATATCTATTAACGAGCGAGGGCGACTTTGACGATCTTGCAGACTTGTATGTGAAATATATGGATTATTGCAGAAAAGAGATAGAGGAGGGCTGATATGCAAGTCAAGAGAAATATAATGATTAATAAGGCCGGAGGGCATTCCGGCGCAAACACAAAAAATTACCGTGTTTCAATTCCGGCAGACATGATCCGGGATCTGGGAATCACAGAAGACGACAGATCGGTGATCCTGACCTGCGAAAACGGAATAGTAACTATAAGAAAGGCCCCGGAGCAATAGCCCCGGGGTAAATTATTATTTTACATAAACTTTGCCCTGGTAATATCCAGCAATCCATCCAGACGGGCATTTGATCCAGATATCGGATCCGGCATTTTTTACCTGCAGGCAGGTAATTCTCGTTCCGGGATCCAGACATGCATCTCCGTCTTTGTCGTGATTCCGGCCGTCCGCCGTAAGCTCCGAACGTTTTTTTACCCTGTAATTTGTGCCGGCTCCTGTCCGCACTTTAAGCTCAACCTGCAGGGTATATGTATTTCCTACTTTGTAAGACGGCTTTGAGGATCCGGAAGAGCTGGAATTGCTGCCCGACGTTACTTTTTTAGTATAATCCAGGCAGATCCAGCCGCCGTATTCTTTTGCATATCCCCAGTTTTCAGACACTTTTGTGATCGTCACAGTTTTCCCGTTTTCGATCGCGTCAAACTTTGCATACTTATCTTCATCCGGTCCTTTTCTGACATTTACACCAGACGGTGTATTAATTTTCACCTTATAGTTCGCAGATTTCCCGCCGGAGTATGTTCCGCTTGACGTACCGGAAGAACTTGAACTTCCTGTGCTTGATCCGCCGTATTTAGGTACCCCATATCCTCTAATCGTCACACCGTTGACCTTGATTTCTCTGCGCGCAACTGCATCCCCCTTATTTCCTTCAATTACAGTGATCGTATTTCCGGATACTTTTTCTACAATACCGATATGATCCGGTGTTCCTGCATTATCTCCGGATCCTGAATCATTCCAATCATAGAGGATAATGTCGCCTGCGTTCGGCTTGTAAGCGTCATTTTCTACCCATTCTCCGAGATCCTTAAAAAGTTCGATCATCTGCGGGCAGCTGCATTCTGTCGGAATAATTGCTGTATATCCGCATTTGATAGATACTGCTGAAACGAATGCTGCGCACCATGAATCCGTATACTTCATTTTGTATCCACGTGCCAGCGGATTATGGTTATTGTACACGTCAATAATCTTCTTGTGGGATCCGTCTGCCTCTTTACATCCGATCCATGCCTTCGCCTGTTTTACTACTGCATTTCTACTATATGACATATGTACTCCTTTCCGTTGCGACGCCGCAACAAAAAGAGGACGATCACTCGCCCTCTGAATCGTTATCTTTATTCACTACTTTATCTGCCACTTCCAGACCCTTCACAAGGATTGTCGGGACATTGTAACCAGCTTCCACAAAATTCTCCAAAATGGATCGGATCTCATTAATTATAAGTGACGCCAACACAAACCATCCGAGCAGAGTCGTGATCCCTAAGTCAATTCCGATTGCCTTTCCGATCTCAATAAATACCGCGCTTGCTCCGAATGCCACCATGATCATCAGCCAATACCCCAGTTTCTTCAGAACACCCTTCCATCCAGCCATAGAGTTTTCCTTTCCAGCCATGCGACTCTTCATCCAGCCCGTGATCCAGTCCGCCACGTTAAGGAGCAGGAATGCAACAAAGAGGATCCAGTGCTCCCCGAGAACGTAGGAGAGTACGGCGACAATCGCGCCAGTGACGGCGTTGTAACC
Organism: uncultured Mediterraneibacter sp.; assembly: GCA_944381125.1. GTDB lineage: Bacteria > Bacillota > Clostridia > Lachnospirales > Lachnospiraceae > Mediterraneibacter. Next base: position 33,139 of record CALWKB010000021.1, read on the forward strand.
GTCAATAAATGGTGTTGCATAATTCATTTTCATATACCTCACTTCCTTCATATTGTAATTTAGAGTATAAAAATAAGACCGGTTCACGGTCTGTCTCTGATGCTCATATTCTCACCACCTAAAAAAGAGAGCCCTTACAGCTCTCTAAATATGTTTTGGTTTTAATGTTTTCGGTTATTGCCTAGAAAAACTCTAAAATTTATTAAATTTGAAATTTTACTTGTAATTACAGCAAGTATAACTGTAATTAGTATAATCGCAAAAATCCCCCACATATTTCCGCCCAATAAATCCACTACCATATTTACTACAGGCAATTGCAGGATATAAATTTCATAGGAAATTTTCCCGATGTACCCATACATTTTTGTATGTGAATTGAATCTGGCAGAAAAAGATACTGCCAACAATACAAAGAAAATAGCGCAGATAAATGTAACATAGTATCCATAGATGCCTTTTATAACCAAATACCAAGACAGTATAAACGCCATAAGTAAAATACTTCTTATGATAAATCCATATCTTGCCAAGGTGTTTTTTATCTGCTCTTTATAGGTTGCAATTATAACGCCTACTAAAAAGCATAGGACTGTATTATATCTCCATTCACCTTGTCTCGTATAAACAGCTAAACAAATATAAATAAATGACAGAATACCAATTACAGCAAGCCGGATGTCCTTGTTTTTGAAGAATCCAAATGATATGTAAAATACAATATACATCAATATCTGTACAAACACATACCATAAAATCACGCCACTATACACTGTCCGCATTGTAACGGAGGAAATCAATATATCCGCAATTGAATATCCTGCATCAATCGTAAGATTGTACAATATTCCCACAAATACATTCGATATAACAAATGGAAAATACAATCTTAAAATTCTCTTTCTAAAAAAGCCTTGAAGATTTCCTCTTTTTTCAAAGGATAGAGCAAGTCCGTATCCTGACATCAAAAAGAAAAATGATACACATATAAATCCAATATAATTCAATGGATATAAATATCCCGGATTTATTATTTTCTGAACATAATGGTGGATAGCAACATACAAGACTAAAAATCCTTTTAATGCATCTGTTGAGTCCCTTTCTAAAATCTCCGTATCTTCTTTTTTCCGACATCCAAGTAAGAAAGTCACCGGCAGTATAATATATACCAATAAATATATTCCTATTTTATTATTTAGTTCCATATCTTCACTTCTCTTATGTGTTATTAGAAGTATAAAGTCAACTTCCCAGAGGTATTATACACTGCCATTTTCAGTTAAGCAACGAACTTATCCA
>CALWKB010000022.1 GCA_944381125.1 uncultured Mediterraneibacter sp.
ATATTATCCGCACAACAGGCACAGCGGATGAAGAAGGAAATCTGAAAGTGCAGATCGGACATGCGGACAATGCGGTATGGGGTCCGGTAGTCAGCTATATCGACATTATGGCGGCAGGCGATATGACAGAACTGCAGAGCGCTGTTGATCAGATTGAAGCGGCGGGATACTCTGAAGAAGAATATTCTCCGGCATCCTGGGAGCGGTTTGAAGCGGCTCTGACCCAGGCAAAGGATATACTGAAACAGGATGCGGTCTCACAGACAGAAATTGACCGGGCGTTTGAGGAACTCCAGGCGGCAGAGACCGGGCTGGCGTCCATTGAAGCCTATGAAGCGCTGGAAGCGCTGACAGAAGAATACGCGGACGTGCAGCAGGGACTGACTCCGGACGCGGACTGGAACAGCTTCCTGAACGCGCTGGAAAACGCACAGTTCGCGCTGAACAACGACCGTTTTGGAACGGAAGACCTTACCGCTCTTGCGGAAAGGCTGCAGAACGCCGCGGACGGACTTCTCTATGTAGAGTCCATTGAAGTTGTTCAGCTTCCGGCAGTGACAGAATACTATGTGGGCGATGCTTTTGATCCTTCCGGTCTGGTTGTTGAAGCCGTTGATAATAAGGGCGGCCGGTATACGCTGACGGAAGACGACTATGTTCTCAGCGGTTATGAGCTGGATCAGGCGGGAACTGTGACTATCACAGTTACATATGACGGAAAAGAAATAAAATTTGACGTGACTGTGAAAGAGAAACAGGAGCCTGAACCTGAGATAACGCTGAAGAGTCTTGAAATTACGAAAACAGGAAAGACAGAATATAAGACAGGAGAAGAATTCAGCGCCGAGGGAATGGAAGTTACCGTATACTATACAGACGGTTCATCCAAAGTGATCGATGAGTACGAGGTGAGCGGATTTGACTCTGAGACGGCTGGACAGAAAACAGTTACAATCAGTTACACGGAGGACGGCATCACAGTTTCCGCTGTTCTGGAAGTTACTGTAACAGAAGAATCAGGTGATCCGAGCGATCCGAGTGAACCGGGCGACCCGAGTGACCCGAGTGATCCAAGCGACCCGAGTGACCCGAGCGACCCGAGTGAACCGAGTGAACCGAGTGATCCAAGCGACCCGAGTGAACCGAGTGAACCGAGTGAACCGGGCGACCCAAGTGAACCGGGCGGTCAGAAAGATCCGGATGATCCGGCAGCGCCGGGCGGATCTGACGACTCAAAAGATCCGTCCGCAGGATCCGGCGGGGATGAAGAAAATGCCGGAAACGGGGACGCGGTTCAGACAGGAGATACTTTAAATCTGATGCCTTATCTTGCGGCAGTGGTTCTGGCAGGTACGGCAGCCGGTGCTGCGATAACTGTACGGAGACGGAAAAAAGATTAATTACATACTGCGAAGGAGCTGCTGCTTCATAGAGAAAATCACTCTGTGGAGCAGGGGCTCCTTTTTTATGGCGAAAAAGAGAAAGAGGATACCGAAAAATCATCAAATGAGGTGATGAAGCGGTATCCTCTTATTTTTTTAGCTTCTTTTTACAGAAATGCCTGCAGTTCTTTCATCAGATCCTGCTCAGCCTTTATGATTTTCCGGGCCAGCGCCTGAGCGCTGCCGTCTGCCTGATTCAGTGTATTCATCCGTTCCCCCAGAGTCTTGATTCCCATATTGCAGCCGTCCATGAGCAGTTTTGCAATCCGGGTATTGTCGTCGTTGAATGTAAGCTTCATTTCTGTAGTAAACCAGGCGAAGGCGCTGGAGAGAACGGCGGGATCCTTTGCGTCGTTTCCTGCATTCTGAAGGATTTTTACTGTTTCGGCTTCCAGGCCTTTGTGGCGGGAAATATAGTTTTCCACAAGTTTTTTCAGATTGCTGTCTCTGATATAATCTTCAACCTGGTTCAGGCTGTTTACGGCCATCTTACATCCGATGCTGCATTCTTCAAGCAGTTTTCTTGTCTGTTCATCCATTTCGGGACCTCCTTACGGTTTTTCTGTTTTCAGTATCCCCGTTTTTGGCAAAATAAAAACAAAAATATCCGGATAAGTGATTTTCCGGGGTACGGATTTCTCTGCCGGTGGTATAATATTCGGTTGAAAGGAATGATTGAAAATGACGACGGATATGACAAAAGGACGGATTGTCCCTCAGCTGACCGGGTTTACGATACCTCTTGTACTGGGCAATCTGTTTCAGCTTACATATAACGCTGCGGATTCTGTGATTGTCGGAAAATTTGTCGGAGACGACGCGCTGGCGGCCGTGGGGACGGCGGGGCCGGTTATGAATATGGTGATCCTGTTTATCAGCGGAATGTGCATGGGAGCAGGCATACTTATGAGCACTCAGTACGGGGCAAAGAAATATGAACATCTGGAGAGGCAGATCAGCACGACTCTGCTGGGCGGGCTTGTATTTTCCGCAGCCGTCGCCCTGCTTCTGATCCTGTCCGCGCGTCCGCTCCTTCATCTTCTGCAGGTGCCGCCGGATATTATGGATTCTGCGGGAGCTTATCTGCGGATCGTGTTTATGGGGCTGGTTTTTACATTTGTTTACAACTTTTTTTCCAATACACTGCGTGCGCTCGGCGACAGCAGGGTGCCGCTGTATTTCCTGATTATCAGCGCTTTTCTCAATATTGTGCTGGATCTTTTCTTTGTAGTTGCGCTGAATCTGGGGGTGCCGGGAAGCGCGGCGGCGACTGTTTTAAGCGAAGGGCTCTGCTGTCTGTGCTGCGTGGTTTATATTAAAAAAAGGGTTCCGCTTCTCTGTCTGGGAAAGAAATGGCGGGTTTTTGATTTCTCGCTGCTGTGGAGGACATTTACGTATGGAATTACAAGCGCCCTGCAGCAGATGTGCATTCAGCTTGGAAAAATCTGCGTACAGACAATTGTAAATGTGCAGGGAGTGGAATTTATCGCAGCTTTTACCGCGATTAACCGGGTGGATGATTTTGCCCTGACTCCTCAGAGCAATATTTCTCATGCGGCTACAACATTTATGGCGCAGAACAGAGGAGCAGGCAATGTCCGCCGGATGAAAAAGGGATTTTTAAGCTCCCTTATCCTTCAGGCCGTGTACACGACAGCCGTTGCGGTGTTTGTGTTCTCTTTTTCGCGTCAGATCATGAGGCTTTTTGTCAGCGACGGATCCGGGGAAGTAATCAGCCTGGGCGCGTCCTATCTGCAGCTGATTGCGTTTATGTATTTTATGCCTTCGGCCACAAATGTCATGCAGGGTTTTTTCCGCGGCCTGGGCGACCTGAAAGTGACGCTGATCAGCACGGTGCTGAATATGGCGGTGCGTTTCCTGTCCGCATGGATTATGATACATATTATGGGCGGCGGGTTTGAATGTCTTGCCTGGTCCAATTTCGCGGGATGGGTCGCCATGCTGCTGTTCCAGGCGCCTGTGATGACTGTAAAGTGGAAAAAAGAGCTGACGGATAAAATATATGATGGAAAAAACGAAAAGAGCCTGATAAAATAGAAAAAAATTTACCCGGCATAAGGAGGCGGAAAATGCGTTTACTTTTAGCGGAAGACGATCCGAAATTACTGAAATCACTGATCCATATATTAGAGGCGAACCGTTTTATGGCCGACGGGGTAAGCAATGGGGAAGACGCGCTTGCATATGCGCTTTCCCGTGAATATGACGGAATTATTCTGGATATTATGATGCCCGGCGCGGACGGGATAGAGGTTTTAAAGAGGCTGAGAAAGGAAGGGGTGCAGACGCCGGCGCTGTTCCTGACTGCACGGTCAGAGATTTCACAGAGAGTAGAGGGGCTGGACGCCGGGGCGGACGACTATCTTTCCAAGCCGTTTTCAACGGCGGAGCTGCTGGCGCGCATCCGGGCAATGCTGCGGAGAAAGTGCAGCTATCTGCCCGACCTGCTTTCATACAACGGGCTGACATTAAACCGTTCGACGTATGAATTAGAATATAAGGGGGATACACAGCCTTTGAGGGGGAAGGAGTTTCAGCTTTTTGAGATGCTTATGCAGCAGCCCCACCAGATTATTTCGACAGAGCAGTTTATTACACATATATGGGGATGGGAGACAAATGTAGACACGAGCGTAGTGTGGGTGCATATTTCAAACCTGAGAAAGAAGCTCGAAAACCTTCACGCCCCGGTCAGGATCCGTTTTATCCGGAACGCGGGATATATTCTGGAGGAAAACGGAAATGATTTATAGTCTGCAAAAAAGATTTATTAAAATTACGGCATTTTCCATAGGAATCGTATTTGCCGTGATTTTCACAGTAATTGCGCTGCTCTCTTTCTTTCAGCTGAACAGAGGAATGGATATGCTGACAGATATACTTTCCGAGAATGGAGGCAGTTTTCCCGAGCCTGACCAGGACGTGAAGCCGGAAAATCCGCCGCGGGCTCCCGGAGAACTGGGGCCGGAGACTATGTTCAGCATTCGGTTTTTTGCCGTCTGGACAGATGATGACGGGAAAGTCATACGTGAAAATACCGAACAGATATCTTCTGTTTCGGAAACAGAAATACAGGAGTACGCGGAAAAAGCGGCGCGGGCCGGGAAAGAGCGGGGATGGACGGAAGGTTACCGCTATAAAAAGACGGATACGGAATATGGGAAACTGATTATTTTTGTAAACGGCGAGACAAATACAGGCATGACACGTCAGATTCTCTATACTGTCTTCCTTGTGCTGACCGCAAGCTTTCTCTGTATTCTTCTGCTTATTATTCTCATATCCAAGCGGGCGGTAAGGCCTGTGGCGGAGGCCTTTGAAAAGCAGAAGCAGTTTGTTACGGACGCAAATCATGAACTGAAGACGCCGCTGACTCTGATTCTGTCAAATCTGGATATTATTGAAGCGGAAACCGGGAAAAATGAATGGCTGGACGATATCCGAAGCGAAGGAGAACGGATGGGGGAACTGATCGGTCAGCTTGTCATGCTGTCCAGGATGGACGAGGATACTTCTGATATTATTTCTGAAGTATTTGATCTGAGCGCAATGGCGACGGATGTTGTTTCCGAGTTTGAGAACCTGTCTGCGGAAAAAGGGAAAAACCTGTCTGCGGACATAACCGACGGGATCTTTTATCAGGGCGACGAGGGGATGATTCGCAGACTGCTGTCAGTGCTTCTGGATAATGCGGTAAAATACTGTGATCCGAAGGGCAGTATATGTGTGAGAGTGTATTATAAGAGCCGTAATCCTGTCATATCAGTGGAAAATACATATGCGGATGTGGACAGTATACCGCTGAACCGTCTTTTTGACAGATTTTACCGGGCGGATAAGGCGAGAACATACAGCGGGAATTTTGGCGTGGGCCTGTCGATAGCGAAAGGGATAGCGCAGAAACACAAAGGCGATATAACCGCCTACAGAAAAGAACCGGGGATTATCGGTTTCAGGGCGGTGTTAAAATAAATGATATTGTAAACGGGATGCCGGGATCTTGCCGCATCCCGTTTTTCGCACATTCTTCACAGTTTTCTTTAGCGCCGTTTTAGTGCGGCGGCTTATGATGTGTTACGGCATTATGTAACAGACCGTCCGGCATCCGCCTGCGGGCACATGCCGGACGAAAATCAATGACTAAAAACTGCCAGAAAGGAATCAGAACGTATGAAGACCAGTGCGAAGACGAATCAGAAACCTGTTATAAAGAAGAAAAGGTTCAGACACAAAAAACTTATTGCCGCGGGAGTTGTTCTGCTTGCTGCCGCGGGAGCCGGCGCGGTTATCGTGCCGAAGATTCTCGCTTCGAGAGCCGCGGCAACGAGGATTACAACGTACAATGTGGAGGAAATTACTTACGGAAATGTTTCCGCAACCGTCAGCGGAAGCGGGACTCTGACGCCGGTTACAAGCAAAACTCTTACGGCGTCCTGCGAGGGAAAAGTAGAGAGTGTGAATTTTACGGTTGGCGACGAAGTGGCTGAAGATGAAGTGATTGCAGTGATTACAGGAGATAACGGCGACGAAGAGATAACCGCTCCGTGCGACGGCATTCTGACGGAACTGCCGATTAAAGCCGGCGATAAAGTGGCCCGCGGCGGTTCTGTGGCCATGGTTATGGGAAAAGACGGATTTACTATGGGAATCGCGGTAGATGAATTAAACATTTCTTCAATTGCGATGGATCAGGAAGTATCATTTACGATTGACGCCGTGGACGGCGATTACACAGGAACCGTCACGGAGATTTCCTATAACGGTTCTTCGGGAAACGGCTCTACAGCGTTTCAGATTACGGCGTCCGTGGATTACATTGAAGGCGTTTATCCGGGTATGAGCGCTTCCGCGGAAATTGTTACGGAAGACAGCGGAGACGGCCTGATCGTCCCTGTAGAGGCTGTTGAAACGTCCGGGGATGAAAACTATATCCGTCTGGCTCCGGACGGAGCTGAATCCGGGGACGTCTATGAGGAAGGCGAAATAAATTCCGGGGATCTTAAAAAAGTAACGGTCGAGACAGGAATGTCAGACGGAAGCTATATAATGATTGAAAGTGATGAGCTTGAGGAGGGCGATTTGATTGTTATCACGCGGATCACATCTGCAGCCACCGGTTCTGAAGAAGAAAGCGAAAACGGAATGGAAGGATTCCCCGGAGGAATGGAAGGACTCCCGGGAGGCGGAGAGAGGGATTTCAGCGACTTTGATTTTGAAAATTTTGATCCGGGCCAGTTCCCCGGGGGAGGCGGAAGCTTCCCGGGAATGAGCGAATAGGAGGCGTGGGTATGATAAAGCTGAAACATATATACAAATCCTACAGACTCGGCGACATTGAAGTCCCTGCTCTGCAGGATGTCAGTCTTCATGTGAAGCCTCATGAATTTGTTTCTGTTCTCGGACCGTCCGGAAGCGGAAAATCGACGCTGATGAATATTATCGGCTGTCTGGACGTACCCGACAGCGGAGAATATATTCTTGACGGCGAATGTGTTGAAAACTGTACGGAAAATGAATTAAGCGACATACGGGGAAAGAAGATCGGTTTTATATTTCAGCAGTTTAATCTGCTTCCGGATCTGACGGCCTATGAAAATGTGGAGATGCCGCTTCTGTATCACAGAATTTCCGCGGAAGAGCGTCATGAGCGGGTTATGAAAACGCTGGAACAGGTCGGACTTTCGGACAGAATTTATCATAAGCCGTCCCAGCTCTCCGGAGGACAGCAGCAGCGCGTGGCAATCGCGCGGGTTCTTGCAGGCCGGCCGTCGATTATTCTGGCCGACGAGCCGACCGGCAATCTTGACTCTGTTTCAGGAAAGGAGATTATGGATATTATAAAGGGCCTGTGGCAGGACGGAAATACGATTGTCCTTATCACTCATGACATCCACGTGGCGGATCAGGCGGAAAGAAAAGTATATGTCCATGACGGGAAATTAAGCGATAAGGAGACATCGGTATGATACGAAAAATCATGAAATTATCGTTGAAATCAATTTTAAATAATAAAATGCGCTCTTTTCTGACAATGCTCGGAATTATTATCGGCGTTATGGCGGTTGTCATTCTTGTCTCTATTACTCAGGGAGCGGCCACAGGAATTACAGACAGTATCTCGGATATGGGATCACAGCTGATTACAGCCACGATTTCTGACAGTGAGGTTTCCGTTTCGGCCGATGAGATCGAAAGTCTTGAAGCGTATCCTTCCATTGACAGCGCCGCGCCGGTGATCAGTTCGTCGGAGACGGTGAAAAAGAACAGCAATTCAGGCAGCTATTCCATTGTCGGGATTACGCCGGAATATTTTTCTGTCCGCGATATCGATATACAGCGAGGAAGAAAGATTGTGGAATCGGATATCGAATGGAATACAAATATCTGTGTGATCGGAACAGATGTGGCGACGGATCTGTTTGGCACATGGGATGCGGTAAACGGGACGATTATAATCGGCGACAGCATATATAAAGTGGTTGGAGTTCTTGAAGAGCAGGGATCGAGCCTTGCCGGAAGCGATGACAGCAAAATATTTATACCGTACTCTACCGCAGAGCGCGTTACAGGGCAGTCGGGCGTCAGCAGCGTATATATCAAAGCGGCCGGGGAAAATTCTGTAAATGCCGCGATTAACAGCACGGAGGCGTTTCTTCTGCAGGCAACCCGCGATGAGGACAGTTATACAGTCAACAATCAGTCGGAAGTGCTGGATACTATGGGAGATGTAACGAATACCATGACCCTGCTTCTTGCCGGTATAGCCGCGATTTCCCTGCTCGTGGGAGGAATCGGCATTATGAATATTATGCTGGTATCCGTTACGGAGAGGACAAGGGAAATCGGCATCCGCAAGGCCGTGGGCGCCAAAAGAAGGCACATTATGTTCCAGTTTCTGTGTGAAGCCTGTATCCTTTCTGCGCTCGGAGGAGTGATCGGGCTGCTGCTTTCATTCTGCGCAATAGAGTGCTACAGTTTCGCCGCAGCTACAGCGGCGGGAATAAACTGGATGGTCGGTTTCGCGGCAATCGGATTCTGCCTGGTGATCGGCGTGGTGTTCGGCAGCTATCCGGCGGCAAAAGCATCCCGCCTGCAGCCGATAGAAGCCCTGCATACTTCTTAGTTCATTCCTGAGGAGAAAAAGAGCGGCTTTTCGCCTGTGAAGTTCCGTGGAAAAAGCTTCTTGTATAAAAAATACAAATGTAATAAAATAGCAATAAGTTTTTTGCTTAAAATATAGTGTATTTGTAAAGAGGAGCGCCTATGCGAGAAGACATGAAATCTATAATTGCAGATACTTTTTCACGGATGCTTGAGAAAGAGGATATAGATAAAATCACAGTGACAAAGCTGATCGGCGAATGTCAGATATCCCGGCAGACATTTTATTATCATTTCAGAGATATAATGGATGTGCTGGAGTGGACGTTCCGGAGATCAACGCAGGAAGTCGCGCGGCAGAGTCTGCAGGCAAAAGACCGGATCGGCGCCCTGACGGAGTATGTGACTTTTGTCAGAAAACACAGGGTAAAGCTGGAGCGCCTGCTGTATTCCCGGAGATGGGTTCAGATAGAAAACATGCTGACAGAGTCAGTTATGATTTACCTGACAGAGATGGCCCGGGGGACGGGAAAGGAGATTGCGGTCAGCGTGGATGATCTGGAAGTGATGCTGCGGTTTTATGCGAGCGGGATGGTGGGGGTTCTGCTGCAGTACGTATGGAGGCCTCATCTGGATGCGGAAAAACTGGTTACTCAGATAGAAAAGATTATTACCGGAAAGATGTTTCCGGGAAACCAGTCGTAGGACGGAAACTGCAGATGTTCTGCCGCACGGAGATCCCGGGCCCGCCGGCGGGAACCGGTGAGAAAATAACTTTTCAAGGCAATAAAAGACAGCCTGCGCGCTGTACTGACTTAGTCAGTACGGCGCGCAGGCTGTTGTGCTTTCAGGGGGACGGGAGTCATTTTCGACCGGATAAAGGTTTATCTTTTACTTATAGTTTTCATTTTTTGTCTTTACAATATCCGGAAAGTGTCAGCTTTTTTTACAGACTGCGGAAAGTGTCAGGACAGAATGGAAGAATTGAGAGTCGCACGGAAAATAAATTTCTGATATATAAAAAATACAGGGAGATGAAGAAGCGCTCCGGTAAAAGCGTATTATTCTGTTTTCCCTGGGGGAACTTGAAGGCGTGACATGAACTGACAGGATGAAGGGAGGAAGGGCTTTCATGAAAGGTGAAGAGAGTATATTTGCCGTTAAATTAAACGAGATAGGAGAGCAGTACGGGAAACTGGCGTGCAGGATACGGATCTGCGAACAGGGCGGCAGAGATAAGATTCATTCCGAACTTGAAAAAGCAGAAGAGGAATATAAAGAAAATACAATGCTGCTTGAGCAAAAAGCGAAAACCTGCCGGTCGCGGGCAGTGAACAGACTGTCTCAGGCCCAGCTGGATTACAGACAAAGAATCGGAGAAATTATGAAAAGCCGCATATTAAGTGATATTCATACCCGCGACAGCAGCCCGCAGGAAGATGAAGAAGAGGCAGAACTGCTGTACGCGGAATTTGCCATGGATTTTGCCACGCTGGCCGTGCAGGAAGCTTTTATTTCAGTGCTGACGGCATTGGAGAGATACCAGGAAAAAGAAAGTGACGATGCAGAAGAACCAGATGAATACGCGGATAAAAAAACGATGCAGATGAAAGGAGAGTGTGAGGGATGCAGGAAGTAAAAAAACCAAAAAAGCCGTTGATTTATTACTATGCAGTCGTGCTTGCCGTTCTGCTTGTATTTAATTTTCTGCTTATGCCGTGGGCGGCGGAACGCCGTGTCACAGAAGTGGGATATGACAGATTTATCGAAATGACAGAAGACAGAGATGTCGGGCAGGTTGAGATTAATCAGGAAGATAATGAGATTGTCTTTACGGATAAAGACGGAAGAAATGTTTATAAAACCGGAATGGTTGATGATCCGGAACTGACTCAGAGGCTGTATGATTCCGGCGCCAGATTCTCGGGACAGATTATCGAACAGATGTCGCCGATTCTTTCGGTTTTGCTTTCATGGATTCTCCCGGTCATGATATTTATTGCGATCGGACAGTATATGTCCAGAAAGCTGATGAAAAAAGCAGGCGGGTCCAATTCCATGATTTTCGGAAACGGGAAAAGCAATGTGAAAGTATATGTCAGGTCATCGGAGGGCATCCGGTTTTCGGATGTGGCGGGCGAAGACGAGGCAAAGGAAAACCTTGCGGAAATCGTGGATTATCTGCACAATCCGGGGAAATACAGAGAAGTGGGCGCTGCGATGCCTAAAGGGATTCTTCTTGCCGGACCTCCGGGAACCGGAAAGACAATGCTGGCGAAAGCGGTGGCCGGGGAGGCGAATGTGCCGTTTTTCTCTATGTCGGGGTCGGAGTTTGTCGAAATGTTTGTCGGCATGGGAGCTTCCAAAGTACGCGACCTGTTCAGACAGGCAAAAGAAAAAGCGCCCTGCATCGTATTTATTGATGAGATCGACGCAATCGGCCAGAAGCGAGACGGCCGTGTGGGCGGCAACGATGAGCGTGAACAGACGCTGAATCAGCTTCTTACCGAAATGGACGGATTTGAGACAAACAACGGCGTAATTATTCTGGCGGCGACAAACCGTCCGGAGTCACTGGATCCGGCGCTGACCAGGCCTGGAAGATTTGACAGGAGAGTTCCTGTTGAACTGCCGGATCTGAAAGGCCGGGAGGAGATTTTAAAAGTTCATGCCAGAAAAGTAAAAATGGATGAAACAGTGGATTTTGCCGTAATCGCGCGGATGGCTTCCGGAGCTTCCGGAGCGGAGCTGGCCAACATTATAAATGAGGCGGCGCCCAAGGCTGTAAGAGAAAACCGGAAATTTGTGACGCAGGCGGATCTGGAAGAAAGCATTGAAGTAGTAATCGCGGGCTATCAGAAGAAAAACGCGATCCTTACGGACCGGGAGAAAAAGGTGGTTGCTTACCATGAAATCGGACACGCCCTCGTCGCGGCAAAACAGAACAATTCGGCTCCGGTACAGAAAATCACGATCGTTCCACGCACGTCCGGAGCTCTCGGGTATACAATGCAGGTGGAAGAAGGAAATCATTATCTGATGACTCAGGAAGAACTGGAAAATAAGATCGCCACGCTGACCGGAGGAAGAGCAGCAGAGGAACTGGTATTTCAGTCCGCGTCCACAGGAGCGTCCAATGATATCGAACAGGCGACAAAACTTGCCCGCTCCATGATTACACGATACGGTATGAGCAGGGACTTTGACATGGTGGCAATGGAGACTGTGACAAACCAGTATCTGGGCGGAGACACTTCGCTCAGCTGCTCCGCACAGACACAGGCAAAGATCGACAGCCAGGTAGTAGAACTCGTGAAAAAACAGCATGCAAAAGCTTTCCGGATCCTCGAAGAAAATAGAGGAAAACTGGATGAACTGGCTGCATATCTTTACGAAAAGGAAACAATAACGGGAGAAGAATTTATGCGTATCTTATATGCATGACAGTTGTTTTTGGGACACCGCAAAACTGGATTTGGGACACCGTAAAACCGGATTGGGGACGTAGTAAAATCCGATTTTACTACGTCCCCAATCCGACTTGATAGAAAAAGTTATACAGAAGAGAAGAAAGGCGGAATTAAGAATGGGAAAATCAGTCAAGGAAACAATGCAGGAATTTACAGTAAATCGGGCCTTAAGGTATCTTGAAGGGAACCCAGAGGAAAATATTCCAAAACTTATGGCGTTTGTGGATCGTTTTATGCCGAAGGACTGGTATACGGGGCAGAGAGATGCGATCCGGAAAGCAATAGAAGCTAAAAATAACTGGTATCAGCTCATTTTAAGGCTTTATGAACTGGATCCCGGAGTGCGCCGGGCGTTTTTCCAGAACTTTATTATAAATGCAAGTCTGAAAGGAAGCGCGGTTCAGGAAGAGTATGCTGAAAAATATAATTGTAATATCCCCTGGGCCATTCTTCTGGATCCGACGACGGCATGCAATCTGAACTGCACGGGATGTTGGGCGGCGGAATACGGGCATCAGTTTAACCTGAGCCTGGAGGACATTGATTCTATTGTACGTCAGGGAAAAGAAATGGGGACTTATATGTATATTTACACCGGAGGGGAACCGACTGTGCGCAGGAAAGATATTTTCCGTATCTGCGAGATGCATCCGGACTGTGAATTTCTCGCGTTTACAAATGGAACAATGATTGATGAACAGTTCTGCGCGGAAATGCTGCGGGTGAAAAATTTTGTGCCTGCCATCAGTCTGGAAGGCTTTGAAAAGTCGAATGACGGGCGCAGAGGAGAAGGGGTATATCATAAGGTCCGCCGCGCAATGGAATTGATGAAAGAGCACAAACTGCCATTTGGAATCTCTGTCTGCTATACAAGCCAGAATTTTGAAGATGTCAGCAGCAAAGCGTTTTACGATATGATGATTGAAAGCGGAGCGCTTTTTGTATGGTATTTCCATTACATGCCGGTAGGGCGCGGGGCGGTGACAGATCTGCTTCCTGCGCCGGAGCAGAGAGAAGAAATGTACCATCGTATCCGGCATTTCCGTGAAACAAAACCGATTTTCGGAATGGACTTTCAGAATGACGGCGAATACGTGGGCGGCTGCATTGCAGGCGGCAGAAGATATCTGCATATCAATGCAAAAGGAGACGTTGAGCCATGCGTATTCATTCATTATTCAAATGTAAATATCCATAATTGTACTTTACTGGACGCGCTCAGAAGTCCGATCTTTCAGGCATATCATGACAGACAGCCGTTCAACGAGAATCATCTGCGGCCGTGTCCGATGCTGGAAAATCCTGAATGTCTGAGACAGCTGGTCAAAGATACCGGCGCTGTCAATACAGACTATCAGGCTCCGGAAAGCGTAGATGAGTTATGCGATAAATGTACGCCATACGCGGAAAAATGGAAGCCGACGGCAGAAAAAATATGGAAATCGGGGACACCGTAAAACCAGATCAGGGACACCGTAAAACCGGATCGGGGACGTAGTAAAATCTGATTTTACTACGTCCCCGATCCGGTTTGAATTATACCAGGTCTGCGTTTTTGTGTATGGTTTCGCTGATTATATTTTCCACATAATCGCCGATGTGCCGTTTTGTGTCTTTGTCCAGCTGATCCGGATAGATCGGCTTGCCGTATTCGATTACAACATGTGTTTTTCTGATCCGCGGCAGATGATTTTCAAATATTTCAGCTGTATTGTTCATGGAAATTGGAATTATCGGGCATCCGGTTTTTGTGGAGATTTTGAACGCGCCGTCCCGGAAGGGGAGCATGCTCAGTTCTTCTCCGTCATTACGCGTGCCTTCAGGGAAGACGCAGACGGAAATGCCGTTTTTTATATAATCGATTGCCTGAAGAATTGTCTTCAGGCCTTCTTTTGGATTTTTCCTGTCAAGAAACAGGCAGTATACCCGCTTCATCCAGCTTGTCAGCGTGAGATAACGCTCCATCTCTTTTTTGGCGATATAGCCGGTCAGTCTTCTGCACCGGCTGTATGTCAGCAGAATGTCAAAATAACTGCGGTGATTTCCGACAAAGAGCACCGGCTCGTCCGGAATATTTTCTTCTCCGATAACAGTCGCCCGGACTCCTGTTATTTTCAGGATCATCCGGAATCCCCACTGAACAATCCTCAGTGAACTGATATCGCGCGCGTACGGGTTAAATTTTCCGATAATCCATTCCACAATGAGAACGGGAATCGTAAGAATCAGAAATGCAATCAGAAATATTACAATACATATAAAGCGAAACATACTTTCAGACCTCTTTTTCACAATAGTAAAACAAACTTACAGAGCAGGAATACGATCGGAGAATCCTGCTCTGAAACAGCGTAAAATCATTATACAGCGGCGATGTGGAAAAAACAAGTAGATAAGGAAGCCAGTTTTTCAGGAATGAAAGTATAAAAGGCGGGATAAAAGAGGCAGAACAGTCTTTGACGGAAACAAGGTAAAGAAGAATAGCGCTGCCGGGCTCTGCATATGATATATGGAAATGCAGCGGCGGTCCTGCAGGATACGGATGCGCCCTAAGAAATCCGGCCGTTTGCGGGACGGGGGTAAGGAGCTGAGAGGAATAAGAAAAACAGAAATATCCGTCTGCATACTGCACCGCATCGGGGTGATTCTGGCGGCGGCGCTGCTGGCAGGATGCGCGGCGGGATGCGCCAGGCAGATCGATTCATCAAAAAAGCAGAGAGACCTGGAGTTTACTGTGCTGGATAAAGAGGATATCCCGGAAGAGCTGGGAAAACTGATCGAAGAGAAAAAAGAGGATCCATTCAGGATTTCCTTTGCGGATCAGGGATTGCTCTATATAGCGGAGGGCTATGGCGCCCGGCCAACATCAGGCTACAGTGTGGAAGTATCCGCGCTGTATGAGACAGAAGACGCCGTCTGCATGCACACTACTCTGATGGGACCCGAAAAGGACGAGGAGATAAAAGAAGCCGTTACATATCCGTATGTGGCAGTACGGCTCGGCCTGATTGAGAAAGAAGTGCTGTTTGATTAAAAAATGCTTTTATCGAGGAGGAAAATCATGGAGCTTATCAGAAAACCTGTTCATTATACGCAGGAAGGGAAGAAGATTTTTGACCAGTTTCATCTGGATGAAGATTATAATGTCCCGGAAGCGAAAGAGGATGTGCAGAAAGTTATACAGGGCACGGCGGAAGTAAGGACGGAAGACATCCGGCAGGTGGAAAATTATGTAAGAGTTGCCGGAAAGGTGTATTTTAAGATCCTGTATGTGACCGCTTCAGGCGACCCGGGGCCGGCGGCGCTGGAGGGGAAAATCCCATTTGAGGAAATGATTTACGCGGAAGGAAACGAAGGGGAGGACTACTATATCCAGAATGTCCGGACCGAATTTACAGCGTCCGTCGTTCATTCAAGGAAACTGAGCCTGCGCGTGACGGTGGAGCTGGAAGTGGAAAGAGAACAGCTGAAAGATGAAGAGACAACAGTAGCTGTTGAGAGCGAGGTCCCGGTCTACTGCAAAAAGCAGCAGGTCAGCCTCCTGACCCTGGCAGTGTCGAAAAAGGATACATACCGCATTAAGGAAACGATTACGCTCCCCGGGACGAAAGAAAGCATCGGGCAGATTCTGCTGACGGATATTACCGGCAGAAAACTGGATATCCGTCCCTCGGAAAATGAACTGCAGATCCGGGGAGAACTGCTTGTATTTTGCATGTATCTGTCCGGAGAAGAAAAAGTGGACTGGATATCCCAGATTGTTCCGTACGAAGGGCGCATACCGTGTGAGGGATGCACTGACGGAATGTACTATCACATCAGGCATACTCTGGAAGACACACTTGCGGATATTCGCATGGATGAAGACGGAGAGATGAGAATTCTCGGGATAGAAGCGTCCCTGTCGCTTCGAATGAATCTGTACAGAGAAGAAGAAACGGAAATTCTCAGCGACCTGTATTCGCTGGAAAAGGAATGCGTTTTTGACACCAGAAAGGCGGAATACGAAGAACTTCTTATGCAGAATCAGTCCCGGTGCAGACTGACCGAACGGATCTTGCTTCCCGAACTGAAAGACGGTGTGCTTCAGGTTATTCACAGCGGCGGGAATATCCAGGTGGAAAATATTTGCAATACTCCTGAAGGAGTCCGCGCAGAAGGAATTCTCCATCTCACATTCCTGTATGTGCGGGCGGATGATATGGATCCGTTCGGAAACTGGCAGGGAATGATTCCGTTTTCATGGCTTATCGATTGCCCGGAACTGCCGGGGGAAGCAAAATGCAGCATGGCCTGCCATGTGGAACAGCTCCAGGTAGCGCTGGCAGGCAGCGAGGAAGTAGAAGTAAAAGCGGTGCTGGCGTTTGACGCGTTTCTTCGCAGACCCGTATCTGCGGAAGTAATCACCAGCGTGGAACTGCGTCCGGCGGATCCTGAAAAACTGAGAAAAAGTCCGGGGATTGTCGGCCATATTGTACAGAGCGGCGAAGATCTCTGGGGGCTGGCAAAGAAATATATGACCACAGTAGAAAGCATTATGAAGACAAACGGGCTGGAAAGTGAAAAAATTAAAACAGGGGATAAATTATTGATTTTTAAAGAAAACATGAGTATACTATAAGAACAATGTATACAAGATACAACGGACGGGGAAATGTTTCCCGCCTCTGCCGACAGTGAGCGGCGTGGTGTGAAAAAAAGCGCCCTTCTGCCAGAATAAACGGCATTTTGGCACAGGGGCGCTTTGTTGCGGAGGATGCAGGATGAATCAGATAGATTTAAGGGCTATGGCGAAAATTAATTTAGGGCTGGATGTGCTCGGAAGGCAGGCGGACGGCTATCATACGGTACGGATGGTAATGCAGAC
The DNA here is from genome assembly GCA_944381125.1 of uncultured Mediterraneibacter sp. Classification (GTDB taxonomy): domain Bacteria; phylum Bacillota; class Clostridia; order Lachnospirales; family Lachnospiraceae; genus Mediterraneibacter. The sequence goes on from CALWKB010000022.1 coordinate 16,902, forward strand.
GGTTTACCTGTACGACGAGGTGCGGATTACGCGGAAAAAAGAACCGGACATAGAATTAGTTACAAATCTGCCGTATCTTCCTTCCGGTGAAGGGAATATCGCTTACAAGGCGGCGAAACTTCTGCGGGATGAGTTTAACATAGAAGACGGCGTCAGGATTACACTGAAAAAGCATATTCCGGTTGCGGCGGGACTGGCGGGCGGAAGCTCCAACGCGGCGGCGGTTCTTTTCGGAATGAACCGGCTGTTCGGGCTGGGACTGACCATGCAGGAGCTGATGGACCGGGGCGTTACTCTTGGCGCGGACGTGCCCTACTGTATTATGCGGGGGACTGTGCTGGCGGAGGGAATCGGAGAGCGGCTGAGCGTGCTGCCGCCGATGCCCAGGTGTACGGTGCTGATCGCAAAGCCGCCGATCAGCGTGTCTACAAAAACTGTTTACGAGGCTCTTGACTCAAAGGAGATTGAGAAACATCCCGATATCGACGGAATCATCCGCGGGCTGGAACAGGAAGATATCCGAGCTATTGCCGGAGCGATGGGAAATGTGCTGGAAGATGTAACAATCCCCATACATCCGGTGATCGCGGATATAAAAAATGAAATGACGGCGGCGGGAGCCCTCGGCGCAATGATGAGCGGCAGCGGCCCGACGGTTTTCGGTCTGTTTGAGAACAGGGCGGACGCCAGAAATGCTCAGAGAAAAATCCGGGAAAAAGCACTGGCAAAACAGGTGTATGTGACAAACATACACAGCGTTAGGAGGAAATAGAATGGGAACAGATTTTGAAGTTACGATGGACGAGTATCTTCCATTGAGAGACGTTGTATTCAATACACTGAGAAGAGCGATTCTCCGCGGAGAGCTTAAGCCGGGCGAAAGACTGATGGAAATACAGCTCGCGAACAAACTGGGAGTGAGCCGCACCCCCATCCGGGAAGCGATCCGAAAGCTGGAGCTGGAAGGACTGGTACTTATGATCCCCCGCCGCGGAGCTGAGGTGGCGCAGATCACGGAAAAAAATCTCAGAGACGTGCTGGAAGTCCGCTGCGCGCTGGAAGAACTGGCCGTGCAGCTGGCCTGCGACAGAATGGATCAGGAAGGAATCAGAAAACTTAAAGAAGCGGCGGCAAAATTCAGGGAAGTTCTGGACAGCGACGATATTACCCGGATTGCCCAGGCGGACGTGTTGTTTCATGATGTTATATATACGGCGACAGACAACAGAAGACTGGTTCAGCTGCTCAATAACCTGCGGGAACAGATGTACCGTTACCGTATCGAATATCTGAAAAAGAAAGAATGCTATCCTCAGCTGATTGAGGAACATCAGTCCGTGATTGACGCCATAGAGGCAAAAGATAAGCAGAAAGCAACTGAAATCACCGGACGGCACATCAATAACCAGGTGGATACGGTTGTCGATACGATCCGTCATAAAGAAGACAGAGAATAACTGAAAAAGCGGCAAATGACTCTGTATAAAATTTCCATACCTGTCAATACTATGATCAGATTCAGAACAGATATGGAGGTTTTACATAATGAACAGATGGCATAAGCAATATTTATTTATAAAAAGAAATGCGGAAAAACTGATTTTTGTGCTGGCGGCGCTTGCGGCGACCCTTGCTGCCGGAATCATTTTCGCGCGGATAGAAGGAGCAGAGCAGGCCAGGCTCCAGCAGGATCTGGCGGATGCTGTGCTCCGGTTTCATGTGATCGCGAACAGCGACAGCAGCAGCGATCAGGAACTGAAGATCCGGGTGAGGGACGCAGTGCTGGATTATTTTGCGGAGGAAATGCCGGAGAGCGCAGACGCGTCCCAGGCGGCGGACTGGGCAAGGAGACATACAGATGAGATTGAAGAAGCAGGCAGAAAGGCGCTGACCCGGGCGGGAGCGGATGAAACGGTAAACGCTGCCGTGACAACCTGCTATTTCCCGGACCGGACATACGGAGATCTGACATTTCCCGCAGGCAACTACGAGGCGCTGCGAGTAGAGATCGGCGCTGCCGGCGGACACAACTGGTGGTGCGTGCTCTACCCGAATCTGTGTTTTCTTGATTCCGCCAATGCGGTTATGCCGAATGAAGGAAAGCAGAAGCTGAAAAATGTGCTGACAGAGGAAGAGTATTCGGAATTGTCGGCGGCGTCGGAATTTAAGATCAGCTGGTTTTTCTGGTAGAAGGACGCAGACAGGGAATTCCCCCCGAAAACAGACGAATAATCACAGGAGATAAACAGAAAAAATGACAGAATTTCTTGTTAGACATTTTATAAAAGATTATAAAGAAGTGGAGAAGGTGTCCGTGCGGACGGCATATGGCGTGCTGGCGAGCATTGTGGGCATCTTCTGCAATGTTTTTTTATTTGCGGTCAAGTTCGCGGTCGGATTTGTCCTGCACAGTGTGTCTGTTACGGCGGACGCTTTTAACAATCTGTCGGACGCGGGCTCGTCCATCATCAGCTTTGCAGGAGTAAAAATGGCGGAAAAGCCGGCGGACAGGGATCATCCGTTCGGACACGGCAGAATCGAGTATATAGCGGCGCTTGTCGTATCGTTTCTTGTGCTGGAAGTCGGTTTTACATTCCTGAAAGACTCCGTGGGAAAAATACGGACGCCCGAGGAGCTCAATTTCCAGACGGCTTCGGTAGTTATTCTGATACTGTCCATAGCGGTAAAACTGTGGCTCGGACTGTTTAACCGAAAACTGGGTGAAAAAATTAATTCAAAGGTAATGATGGCGGTCTTTACGGATTCCATGGGAGACGTCATTACTACAGGCGCGACGATTCTTTCTCTTATCTTTTTCCGTCTGAGCGGAATCAATATTGACGGTTTCGTGGGCACGGGAGTGGCTCTGGTCGTAATGTGGGCAGGTGTGGGAATCGCCCGGGATACACTGGAACCGCTGATCGGAGAGGCTATTGATCCGGAAGTTTACAAAGAAATTAAAAACTTCGTAGAAAGCTATGACGGAATAGCGGGAACCCATGATCTGATCGTACATAACTACGGACCGGGACGCAGCATGGCGTCGATTCATGCCGAGGTGCCGAACGACGTGGATATAGAAAAGTCCCATGAGATTATCGACAGGATTGAGCGCGACGCGGGTGAGAATCTGGGCATTTTTCTTGTTATCCATATGGATCCGGTGGAAATGAAAGATAAAAAAGTGCTGAACATCCGGGATAAAGCAATCCGGATTCTTGGCGAACTTGATCCGGACTGTTCCATTCATGACTTCCGCGTCGTCTACGGAGAACGACAGATTAACCTTATATTCGATATGGTTATTCCCATTGAGTATGACGAAGCGAAACGAAAGGAACTTCCCGCCCGGCTGACACAGAGGCTGAAAGCAGAGGATTCCAGATATGAATGCGTAATAACGGAAGAATATGATTATGTGGCAAAAGACAAGGAGTGATACGGTTATGGCAGATGTAAAAGAAAACAGATTTGAGTTTGACGCGAGAGTCCGCTACAGCGAAATTGACCACAGAGGGACGATGACCCTGCCTGCCCTGATCAATTATTTTCAGGACTGCAGCACATTTCATTCGGAAACCGCGGGGCTCGGGATGAACCGCTTAAGACAGGATAAAAAGGCGTGGGTGCTTTCTTACTGGCAGATCATTGTTGAGCGCTATCCTGAACTGTGCGAGAAGATTACCGTCGGAACCTTTGCCACAGAATTCAAGGGGCTGTACGGCACCCGTAATTTCTATATGAATGACGGCGCCGGCAATCGGATTGCGTGCGCCAATTCCATCTGGGTGTTCATGGATCTGGAAAAAGGCCGTCCGGCCCGGCCCACTCCGGAATATATTGATCCATACGGGACAGGGACGCCGATTGATATGCCCTATGAGGGACGGAAAATCGAACTTCCCGCAGAACGGGAGGCAGGGGAGCCTTTTCCGGTGAGGAAGTATCATATAGATACAAATGAACATGTGAATAACTGCCAGTACGTGCAGATGGCTCTTGAGGCGCTCTCCGGTGACATTAAGGTCCGCCAGGCAAGAGTTGACTACAAAAAATCCGCCGTCTTCGGCGAAATCATCTGCCCTGAAATTTCACGGGAGAAGGACCGGACAGTAGTAGAACTGTGCGACCGTGAAGGAAAACCGTACGCTGTAATAGAACTGAAATAATCACGGAAAGCGGAATATTCCGCTTCCGTGGCAAATACAAGGTCAGCGGGCGTTTCGCTCTGTTTCTTTCAGCAGATTTTCAAGCACGTATTCCGCGGAAAAGCAGGAAAACAAGGCGTGGTCCGCTACGCCCGGCGCGGCGCCGGGCACGGCGTACCCGGTTCCTGCCGTCTCAAGCATCTCAATATCATTCTGCTGGTCGCCGATGGCGATGCACTCTTCCGGACGAATGTGTAAATATTCCATAAATTTTTTCAGCGCGGTTCCCTTGTTTATTTCCGGAGGAATAAAATCTATCCAGAAATTTCCGGAAGTTACGGCGCGGATTTCCGGCGCGAACATATTCTGCAGATGTTCCAGATAATCAAGGATCACCCGGCGGCTGTCGAACATGTTGCCAACGGCAATCTTGACGAAAGGTCCTTCGGCTCTGGCGACGTCGTCCACAACTTCAGTCGTGTTTCCCATTACATTGCATATATGGTTTACAAATTCCGGATGACGGTTTTCGATTACCGAGCAGTCTTCACGGGAAAGCAGAATATCAAAGGCCGGAGCCTTTCTTACTTCATTTATAATGCGGGTGATCAGATTATCGCTGAGCTGTGCCCGGAATATCGTCTGCCCGCCGTGAACGCACAGGGCTCCGTTTTCAGCGATATAAGAAATCTCGTCTTTAATGGGTTCAAACAGGCGCTGTTCATTGTCGTACTGCCGGCCGCTGGCGGCGATAAAACGGACGCCTTTTTCTGTCAGACGGCGGATGAGATCCACCGTTTCAGGCCGGAGACTCTGCTCTCCGTTGTGGAGAAGAGTACCGTCCAGATCGCTTGCTACCAGTTTTATCATAAGAAAATATCCTCCAGATCTCATTTTTCCACTAAGTAGTATATCGGAAAAATATCCGGACGTAAACGTTATTTTTACCGGCATGGAGAGGTAAAGAACCGGTAAACAGAAAGTAAAAGAAACGTCAGGATATCGCGTAACAAACAAGAAACAGTTGTAACTTCTCTGTAATAGTAATATAATATAGCTTGTGCAGAAAGCAGATATTTTCATTTGCTTTCAGGCATAGTAATAAAACGAAGAAATTAAGAGGATAAAATTATGGGAAAATATTTTGGAACCGACGGTTTCCGCGGGGAAGCGAATGTAGTCCTGACAGTAGAGCATGCTTTTAAGGTAGGAAGATATCTCGGCTGGTATTTCGGCCGGGATCACAAAGCAAGAGTTGTGATCGGAAAAGATACAAGACGGAGCAGCTATATGTTTGAGTACGCCCTGGCGGCCGGCATCACGGCTTCAGGAGCGGACGCGTACCTCCTTCACGTAACTACAACGCCGAGCGTATCCTATGTGGTAAGAACGGAAAACTTTGACTGCGGCATAATGATTTCCGCAAGCCACAATCCGTTTTACGATAACGGCATTAAGGTAATCAACAGCGCCGGACACAAGATGGAGGCGGAAGTCGAAGAGAAAATCGAAGCTTATATCGACGGAAAAACAGAGGAGCTTCCCCTTGCCGTGAAAGAAAATATCGGGCGCACCGTTGACTATGCCGCCGGCAGAAACAGATACATCGGCCATCTGATCTCGCTGGCCACCCGCTCCTTCAAAGACATGAAAGTGGGACTGGACTGCGCCAACGGAAGTTCTTTCTCTATTGCGAAAAGCGTATTCGACGCGCTCGGAGCAAGAACATATGTAATCAATAACGAGCCGAACGGAACAAATATCAACACAAACTGCGGTTCAACTCACATAAATGTGCTTCAGGACTTTGTCAGGGAAAAGAAGCTTGATGTGGGATTTGCATATGACGGAGACGCAGACCGCTGTATCGCCGTGGATGAAAACGGCAACGTGGTGGACGGCGACAGAATTATGTATGTCTGCGGTAAATACCTGATGGAACAGGGACGCCTCAAAGACAACACAATCGTTACTACGGTTATGTCCAACCTGGGGCTGTATAAAGCCTGCGACAAAGCCGGCATGAGATATGAGCAGACAGCTGTCGGCGACAAATACGTGTATGAAAATATGATGAAGAACGGTTTTGTGCTGGGCGGAGAGCAGTCCGGACATATCATCTTCAGCAAACATGCCAAGACAGGAGACGGCATCCTGACTTCTCTCATGCTTATGGAAGTAATCCTTGAGAAAAAACAGTCTCTGGGCAAGCTGGCGGATGAGGTGAAGATTTATCCGCAGATCCTGAAGAATGTCCGCGTGAAAGACAAAAAGACGGCAAGAGAAAATCCGGCGGTTGCAGAAGCGGTTCAGAAGGCGGCCGATGAGCTGGGCGGCGACGGCCGTATCCTTGTAAGAGAAAGCGGTACAGAGCCGGTGATCCGGGTCATGGTAGAAGCCGCGACAGATGAAATCTGCGAAAAATACGTGGATGGAGTCATTGACGTTATCAAAGCAGAGGGACTGACGGAGTAGATCAGATTCCGTTTTGAAAATAAAACCTGCTGACAGGCAAGAAAATTTATAACAGGAAAACGGCGCTTTGCCGGAAAATTCCTGCGGTAAATTTTAAAGCCTGCCGGCAGGTTTTTGTTTTTAAAGGTTTTGCCTGTTTATCAGCTGAAAAAAATTATTCCGGGTAATGTTATAATCTGATACAGAAATAAAAAACAGACAAAAGTTACAAATAAAACGCATTTTATGTGCATTTTGTTGTCATTTTGTTTGAATTATTTTATAATATATATGTTTTTGACGGAATATGAAGAATTTTATCATAGAACAGCATCAGTATTTATCAGATGGGGGTGGCAGTATGAAAAGATTGATTTCAAAAATTCTGGTTCTGGTCATGGTTGTTTGTACAGCGCTGAATATTAATGTACAAAGCCGCGCTGCGGAAGTGACAGAAGAAACATCAAGAGCCATTTATGTTGTTTTTGACAATTCCGGAAGCATGTACGGACCGGGGAACAAGGCCTGGTCGCAGGCGATTTATGCCATGGAAGTATTCGCGGCCATGATGAATTATGACAACGGGGATGTTATGAAAATATTTCCCATGCATAATGTTACGACCGGAGGAACAGATACTACTGCGTCCATTGATGTGAGATCCATCGCCGATATTGAAAAAATCCACAACATGTACACGCCGGATCCGCAGGGAACGCCATATACGCAGGTTAACACGGCGGCAGCCGGGCTTGGGAAGCTGCTTGACGACGGAGGAGCTGACGAGGGATGGCTTGTAATACTGACTGACGGTATATTTGACAGTGATATTCCGGAAAACGGCATGGAAAATGATCTGAAAAACAAAGCCGGTTCAAGAGAGAATATGTATATCCAGTACCTTGCCGTCGGCTCAAATATAGAGAAAGACTCTATACCGGAAACAGATGAATCCATCGGGCTTTACGGACAGCTGGCCGAGGAAAGCGCGCAGGTTACAAATGAACTTGCGGTAATCAGCAACCGTATATTTGAGCGGAATGAATATACGGGCTTCGGTGAAAATAAAGAACTGTCCTTTGATATTCCGATCAGCAGACTTATTGTTTTTGCGCAGGGCGAAAAGGTCAGCGTTAATTCGCTGAAAAATGAAGAAGGCGGAGAAGTCAACATGGAGAGCAATTACGAGGTCTCCTGCAGCAGTACGGACGGAAGCGGACTGACAAGCTTTGTCACACAGAAGCCGGTCAGAGACACATCGCTGAAAGGCCAGGTGGCGGTATTTGCGGATACTTCTGCGATAACGGAAGGGGATTATACTCTGGATGTGAGTGGCGCTGATTCTGTGCAGATTTATTATGAACCGGATGTCAAATTCGGAATCGGACTTTACAGAGGAGACGACCAGGTTGATACCGAAACAATAGAAGGCGGTACATATGACGTAAGGGTAGGATTTATCAACCGGCTTACGGGAGAATTTATAGAGAACACTTCTCTGCTGGGAGAACCGGAGTATAAACTGACGGTAAACGGCGAGGAATATGGCCTTGGCGGAAGCACCGGCGCTTACCAGTCCGTGGAAATTCAGGTGGACGGGGATCTTCTGGAACTGTCCGCAGAAGTAAATTACTTGAACAATTACAGGGATCATATGGAGCTCTCATTTAAAGTGTGCACGCTGGAAATGCAGATAGATGCACAGACGTCCGTAGGACTGAAGGAGATTGGAAACGGCGCCGGCAGCATGACTGTCAGCGCGACAAGAAACGGAGCGCCGCTGACAGAAGAACAGTGGAAAAATGCCGTTGTTGAGGTGATGAGCAGGGACAGTGAGGGAGAAGATTTCGCAGTTGAATGGGATGTTCAGCCGGGCAGTACAGTGTCTACCTGGGTTATAACGCCAAAGTATAAAGACGGCGATATGTTTTCTACGGGAACGGGACCGGCAGACATAACAGTCAGCGTCTCTGCTGAAATAGACGGAGATCCTTACGGAATATCACAGAATACGGAGATGGAGATCAAAGACGACAGGAGCGTATTTGATTATCTTCAGAAATACTGGAAGCAGGTTTCGATAAGTTTACTGTTAATTGTATTGATTGTCGGATATCTCCCCGGAGTTAAGAAGAGATTCCCAAGAAAAATGCACAGACGCCCGACGATTGAGTGTAGTCCCCAGCGGTTTGAGTTCCGCAAAAAAACAGCCAACGGAAAATTTGAGAAGAACAGAGTGAGCATATTTTTACCGTACGCGGCGGAGACCGGAAGACTGACATTTTCTCCGTTCCCGGCAAAGAAGACTGCAAGGCTTAAGGCTGCCAGAGGAAAGACTATCGAGATACTTAACACTGCGGATTACAGAGGAAAGAGGGAGATTACATTTAACGGTTCTCCGATAGAGGAGTCGCAGAAGGGGAATTACAGGATTACGGAAAGCACAGCTATTTCAGTGCTCACTCCGGAATATAAGTATACCTGTGTACCAAACATTCATAAAGCCTAGGAATGTATGTAAAGAGAAACTATAAAATAAAAGTTATGAGGAGGTAAAAACATGATTGCACCAACGTTATTAGTAGGTCTGGGAGGAACAGGTTCAAAAATCGTATGCCGCGTATCCAAAATGGTAACAAAAGAGCAGCGCAGGCATATCGGATTTGCCGTATTTGACACAGATATTAATGAACTGCGGGAGATACGCGAGGAAAATCCGTATATCAAAACCATTCAGACGTCGACAAAGCTGACAGTAGGAGAATATCTGAATATTGACAAACATGCCAGAGACACCTGGTTCCCGGTGAACGGGATTCTCAACAGCAAGACGCTGACGGAAGGCGCGGGGCAGGTAAGAGCAATTTCACGTCTTGCTCTTGACACTGCGATACGCACAGGACGAAATATGGAACCACTCCATGAAGCGCTGGAAAAACTGTACCGGCTGGAAGGCGACAGCGGCGAGCAGGCGCTTCGTATTGTAATCGTGAGTTCCCTCGCGGGCGGTACCGGATCCGGACTTATTTTGCCGGTGGCGCTTTATCTGAAAAATTATCTTGCTACAAAATTCCAGGCCAGCGCTAACATTACACGAGGCTTCTTCATTCTTCCGGAAGTATTTTATGAAGTTATTCCCGGACAGGCAGAGCGGAACAACCTCAGGTGCAATGCGTACGCGGCGCTCAGAGAACTCGACGCGTTTCTTATGAAAGGCGACAAAACGCTTCCTGACAGATATGAAAACACGGTAAAAGTAGAATTCCCACGGGTCGGATCAGAAAATTTTGAAGAGTATGACATCCGGCCGTATGATTTCTGCTTCCTTTTTGATGCACAGAATACGGAAGGAAAAAAACTGAACAGTTTTTCCCAGTATCTGGATCACGCGGCCAACTGTATCTATTCGCAGTCTATCGGCCCGATGAATAAAAGAAGCAATTCGTCCGAAGACAACACGATCAGGGAACTCTGCGCCCAGCGGGGACGAAACCGTTACGCGGGAGCAGGCTCCGCAATGCTTATTTATCCAAATGAAGACGTGAAGGAATTTATCGCGCTCAACTGGGCAAAGGAATGCGTATCCAAACAGTGGCTTGTTTTTGATAATATGTATAAAGACAAATGTATAAGCGCGGCGGAGAGAAGAGCGCAGGGAATTCACGTTCAGGATGTGGATGCGGCGGAAGACTATATTATGTCAATAAACCAGCTCTCAAAACAGAAGGATCCTTTCGCAAAGGCGATTGAGGAAGCCTGCACAATTTACGACGAGGACGGCTATAAACGGATCGGCGACAACTGGACTCAGTACGTGGAAAATCTGAGGAATTTTGTCGAGGACAGCGTGATGACAGGCCAGCTGGAACTGAACGCTCAGAAAGAAGACGCCGAAGGACGCATACGTGAAATTGAGATTGGCGGCTTCGGTACAAATAAAGATACGACGACAGCGCTTCAGGAAGCATTTAGCGTGATGGAAAAATATAAAGACATGGTTATGAAGCGCAGCGAAGACATCGGAAGAGGCATTGCCTATACGATTTTCAGAGCGAAAAATGATTCTGTCACAGAAGACAGATTCGCATATCAGATGGAAACATATCTGTGTGATAAAAACGGCTCGTTTGTCCATCCGAACGCGGTAAGATATTTCCTTTATCAGGCTCTTGAATTAATGAAGAAAGACAAAATACGTGTTGACAACGATAACAGGGATAAAGAATCTTTCTTTGAAAATGATTTCATGAAAAACTTTGACGACGAGAAAACACCGGACGTCATGGAAGGCCCGGATGAGATGGGCGACAGAAAAATCAGCAAAAACAAGCAGAAAGATCTGAAATCAAAGTACGGCGATTATATGCGCAAAGTCGACGAATACCGGGTGAATATCGTCCTTTCCGAAGTGTACAGAGAAGGTATTGAATACATATCCGCGCTCTGCGAGGCCTTCGAAACGTTTTACAAATCTTTTGAAGACCGGATCGGCAGCGTGGCGCAGAGGATAACGGCTCTTCGGGAAAAATACGGCAATACTGCGGGCAGAACGGCCAGATATGTATGCGCTACGCCGAACTGCATGGATCATCTGCTTAAAGAAATGCCCTATACGGGAAATGTTATTACAATTGACAAGCAACTGGCTAAGAATATTTATACAAAAGTCCGCGCTTATTCCATGATGAAGGAAAAACCTCAGAACGGCGGATACTTTGAAGAACTTTTCGAAGACGGAATTATCGGTTATTTCAAGAAATCGCTGATGGAAGTATACGGAAGCATTGTTAATATGGACGTCCTGTCTGCTCTGGAGCGGGAAGCAAAATATGAAAAGAACGAATATGACCCCGGAAGAGTGGACATATATGTGCGAAAAGTTATCGAGGAAACAAGAAAGCTTTCAAATCCGTTTATTGAACGTCCGCTTGGAGAGCAGAAAGAACCGATTGCCGCGTGCACATACAGCAAGGAGCTCGATCCGAAAGACGGCTCTCCCAGATCCGAACTGATAGCGAAGGAACTGGGGAATTACGGGGGCACTCCGGATGAAGACATTCCGCTGAATATGATCATGTTTTATCAGGCGATTTACGGCCTGAGAGCAAACGGCCTGTCCAAATTCGCGCCGGCAAATGAAGCGGCCGGAAGAGGAGAAGGAGAATATTATAAAGCTTATTATGAACTGATCAGTCAGATTAAGCCGAAATCGGACAAAACACCTGTGATCACGCCGCATATTGATAAAAGGTGGCATATTGTTTCCTGCATGCCTGATCTGGACGATGAGAATCAGGAACGCCAGGAGCGCCGTATATACCGCGCGTTCATCCTCGGACTTCTGTTTGATCTCATCAGCTATGAAAAAGTGTCGGAAGGGAAATACAGATACAGACTGGAGCTTAACGGCGTAGAGTCTGAGGAATTTGTGGTGTCTAACGGAACCGCATGCGACCATTACTATGAGGTGCTTGACGCGCTGATTATAAATCCGGTTGTGGTTACAACAATTACAAATTATATGAACAAAAACTTCGAAGCGGAAAGAAACTATTCCGGCAAGCTTACTTTTGATACGAGCATTCTTTACAAGCGTCTGAAAAAACTCGAAAGCGAAGAATTTAAAAAAGACGGACTGTCGCTTTTTGATCTTGCCCTGCTGCTTAAAGTGTCTACGCCTGCGGCGGAGTTTGACAGAAAAACAGGAAAAGACATTGTGAAAGAAGCCTTCAGCCTTGTTTATGAGTATATGCAGACGATTGTTCTCAAAGATGATATTGACTGGATTTATGGAAACTTTTTATATGAGCAGGTAGAACTGTTTGATAAAAATGTAGACTGGTATCTGGAAAACTGGAGAGATAATTTCAGCGGTTATGTAAAAGACCTGATGCAGATTGCCGTAAACGAATTTGAAAACAGAAATATGAAAGAAGGCAAAAAGATGTGCGACCTGTGTGATAAGCTTACAGATCTGATCAGGAGCGCAAAAAAGAGAAGAGAGTAGAAATATCAGCAGAACATAAAGGTGGGTGAAATTGATGCACACAGTGATAATACTGAGCAGGCACGCATCGGAACTGATAAAGGATTACCGGTTTCTCTTTAAACCATTTATCGATGACGGAATGATAAGCTTCTGCGACTGGAATGAGGCGGGGACGGAGATTAAAGAAGCTGTCCCCGACCTGTACGGTCTGATCAAAGGCAGGACAAAGTGGCGGGCTGTCATAGTAGATACAGAGCCGGCCTTCGGGCGGAAAACAGGACCGGTTCCGGATAAAAAGAATCCTTTTGACTATCCGGAAATACAGGAAAATATCGGAGTTCCCCGGGAAAGCCAGGTCCCTGTGATCCGTCTGACTCATATGCTCTGCGGGTATCCGTCTCTGCCGGTGGCAGATTTCGAAGACGGCTATGAATATACGGACAGGGTTACGGGAGAAGTTCACACAGTGAGAGCGTCTGAACTTTCAGAGGCGGAACTGGATACCCTTTCGGCTGAATATGGAAACGCGCTTATCAGAATATATCTGCCGGCCGGCGTGCCGGAAGAAAACGTCAGAGCTGAAAAGGAGCTTGCGGACAGGTATTCTTTTGCAGATGAACGGCCAAAGGAAGTATATCTTATTGCCAGCCGGGAACATCCGGAGGAAGAAGACCATATATATGATTCCTGGAATTCGCCTTTTGAGACAGAAAGCTCTGAATTCTGCCGGAGAAACAGATATCCAAGCATCTGCCGTTTCCTCTGTTTTTGTATAATTAATCCGGAAAACAGCAGATATATCAGAGAATTAACGGAATTCTGGCTGTCGGTGCTTACGCTGGCGATTAATCATATACCGGCCAGTTCACTTCAGGCATATAAGCTGTACAGGCTGGGGGTAACAGTGTCGCGTGACAAACTGGAGGCCGCGCTGGACAGTCATCTTGACAAGCTGGAGGCCGCGTATAATTTCGTCCGGGAAAGATTCAGAATGAAGCCGGAATACTCTTTTGAAGAAGACGAGGACATTGTCGAAAGGCAGAAGATACCGGTGATTTTCGAATCTGTTTCATCCTCGGATCTGTATATTGACACGAAGCATATCGGGCTTTGCCGGGACTGTCCCGGGGATGAAATGGACTTCTGGGTACATGAAGTAAAAGAAAAAGAGGCGAACGCCGGGAGATTTCTGAAAGCGCCAAGGCGCGCGATAGACAGGGCGTCACGTCATCTGAAGCGGAAAGCCGAAAGTTTCGGAAAAGACGAATATGAACTGGACAGATTTCAGATCGCTGATCTGGAAGAACAGATAAATTCACTGGAACTGGAAATCCTTACCTGCGATACCCGGAGTATGATAGATGAACACAGAATACGGGAAGAGCTTGCCAGGACTGACAGACAGGTAAGAAAAGATATTGCCGCAAGAATGCGCAGAAATATCGCGATCGGCACCGGTGCGGCGCTGCTTTTGATTTATATGATCGGGTATTTCCCGTATATTTTTAATTCGCTGCGCCTTGGAAGCAGCCAGTTCCTTGCATCGCTTGTCCTGACGGCGGCGGCGGTTCTGCTTGCGTCAGCAGGCGGGATTATTGCGCTTTTCCTGCTGAGGCGGAAAATGCGTAAAAGTATGGAACGGTTTAATACGCTTATGCGTGAACTGGCCGCTAATGTGAAACAGGCGGCAAAAAAATATGAAGAATATTTTTCTGTGCTTTGTACATTTATGAAAGCGCAGTCGATCTATTCCGGAATATCAAGAAAAGACGACACAGAGTCATCCAGGTTAAACAGGCTTAAGGCGCACAGGCAGGCATTGCAGATGTCAATAAACAGAGACAGACAGTTTGAGGCGGCTTTTGGCATAAAGCGCTCTTCGGATTTTGTGAAAAACGTGACCAGTTTCTTTGACGAAGACCGGAAACCTGCGGAAAACGCACTGTATTATTACGAAACAGACAGAAATAATACAGAGATTCCACTGAATAAAACAGGAGAAATGGTCAGGACGCCGTATCGATTTATCGACGGCCTTACTATTGAACGTGAAGAAATATATGAGGGCGGGAAAGGAGAAGACTGATGACAGAGATATTGTTTATTATTAAAATCGTGCTCTGCACAGCTTCCTTTCTTCTGCTCTGCATAGCCGCGTTAAAGCTGAATTTAAAACGGGAAGACAGGGCGAAACAGTTCCTTATGCCGATACTCGCTCTGATTTACTGCGTTCTGGCGGTCGTTTTCATGAATGATCTGTATCTGCTGCTGGATCGCGGGATTCGTTTCCTGGAAAAACATCTGACGTTTATCAGCGGCCTGCATTTACACCAGTATCTGATTTATCTTGTAAATGCGCTGACAGTGCTGGGATTTATTCTTATAAAAGCGATAGCGCTTCCGGTTATGAAGAACGTGTGGGAAAAATACGAGAGCGTTATGGAAGCTACGTCCGGACGTTTCTATGAATATGAAAAGGATCTGGACGCATGGGTCCTGAAACCCGAGTTCGGGCAGGTGAAATTTTTTTATAAAGGCATCTGGGCGGCGGCTACGGCGGCGTCAGCCATTGTGTTTGTCCTCTCGCAGTATTTTCCTGAAGCGTCTTTTTTTCAGACGGCGTTTTATCCGGTTTTCGGAGTACTTATTCTTGGCGAAACAGTAAGTTTTCTGTCGGGGCTTACGAAAAACGAATTTCTGGAAGATATTCTGGGGGAAGATGAAGAGTCCTATAAAATCGTAAATTACGGACTGCTCCGGGACGTACTGAGAAATCTGTTCGGAAGTCATGTGCTCTATGACGCTACAGTGGACAGCGGACTGGGCGTGGCTCCTGTTTTTGAGACGCTGGAAGAAATGTGTACGAGTGAAGATCCGGCAGTCTCCAATCTGGGACAATATTTCCGGGCGAGGAAAGAGAGCGGGCGTGATGTGGACTCGAGCTATGTAAAAAGCTGCATCAGGCTGGTAAAGGGACAGAGCGTGCTTTTTTGCGATCCGTTTTACAGGGATCTGACAGATTATGTGCTTATTCCCATGACGGGGAGGCTTATGCGCTATCAGAAATGTCTGATCGTTATGGGGCGGGACTCGTCCACTGACGACGTCAAAGACTGGATTGAGCAGGGAATCGTCAGTCAGATTAATACGGACAGTCTCTGGAAAGTAGGTATTCTCGGGTATGAAGCCGCGGAAGCGGATATTGGAATCCTGAAATTCAGCGATCTCTTCAACTTTGATATACAGAAGAAGAATGAAGAGTTTCTTCAGAAGGTCGGTTTTGTATTTATTGTAGAACCATCAAAACTTCTGGCCACCGGACAGATCGGGCTGAATATACTCGTCAGCCGTTTTAATGAGAAAAACAGAGTTGTGTACGCGGCGTGCGACAGAAACTGTGACGGGCTTGTGGATGCACTGTCGCATACGCTGCGAACGAATATTACGGAAGTAGCGGCGACCAGTCCGAGCGGGACAGTCACTTCAATGATGTGCTGGAATGCCGACGGCGAATATATGCATCATAAAATATTTCCGAATATTTCACGGTATCTGGGCGGAGGAACGGAAATCAATTCCGTTGCGATGAAATATCAGATTACAGATACGCGGTGGATCAGCGGGGAAAAATTCCCTGTTGCGGATATTAAATGGATTGCAGGACAGTACTATAACACAATCTGCGGCTACGCGGATCTGCCGGTAAGCCAGGAAGCGTTTAACAAAGCGTTTCAGGCCGATCCGGGACTGTGGGATATGTCTGTCAGAGAAAACGCTTTCCTTGTGGTGGAGGATGAATTTCAGAATCTTTTCGAGATGGTCCGGCTGTTTTCCACAAGGGCGAAGAGTCAGGGATTTATAAATGTAATCAGTGAAAATTATCTCCTCAGAGATTACATGCTCGGCAATGCGCAGACATTTATCTCCGATCCGAAGGCAGTGCCCGCAATTGTGGCGGATTACGCAAGGACAGAGAGGAATACCGTTCTGAAACTGCTTATAAGAATGGCGGGCGAACAGGTAAGTGAAGAAGAAATTGCCGAAACTCTGATGGTCAGCGGAATTGCCTGCGAGTCTCCGGCTGAATCACTGAAAGCTCTGATCCGCAAGCACTGCAGCACAGACGAGATCAGTCTGCAGGTGAATTTCAGAGAAGTGCTTCTTGAAGACGGCATTCGTACAGAGACAAAGAAGTACTATACGATAACAGAAGAAAATAAAGCGTCTGAGTTTGTACGCGGTCTGAGAAACGCGTATTATATTGCGGAAGATGAGAAAGGTGAAACCTATTATATCGGCGCAAAGCTTTACGGGCATGTTTTCCAGGCGCTGATACCGGGACAGTTCCTGACTTATGAAGGAAAATACTATGAGGTTCAGTCTATAACGCCGCACAACGGCGTTGTGGTGCGAAGAGCGGCAGACCACATTACAGGCAGAAAATATTACCGCCAGATCAGGCACATCATTCTGTCCGACTGGCAGGATGATACGAACGTCGGGGGCCGGAAAACGATAGGAGATATCCGGCTGCTGAAAGGATACAGTCAGATCAGGGTATGTACAGAAGGCTATCTCGAGATGTCCGCATGGAATGACCTGAAGTCTGCGAGACATATTCACGTCAGCGGCATACCGGTGCGTTCCTATCGGAACAAACTTGTGCTGAAAATAATTTTTCCAGGAGCGTCGGAAAGGGTCAGATATACGATCTGTCTGCTGCTTAATGAGATTTTCCGTACAACATATCCTGACGCATATCCGTATATCTGCGCGCTTACGCAGCTTCAGAAAGAAACAGAGGTTCCGGACAGTCTGAAATACGTTATGTATACGATGGAATCAGAAGAGCGGGACAACGCAATTTACATCATAGAAGACAGTGATATTGACCTGGGACTGACAGCATCTGTGGAAAGAAATCTGGAACGGTATCTGGGAATCATTTCTGAACTTCTCGCATGGCATGAAGTGAAAATGAAAGAAAAGCCGGCAAAGGAGACTGCGCCGGAAGATTATAAGCCGGAATTTCCGCCGGAACCGGAGAAACCGGAAAAGAAGAAAGGAATTTTCAGAAGAGGCTGGGAAAAGATCAGATCAGTCTTTAAGAAAAAACCAAAACCGGAGACAGAAGAACAGGAAGCGATGCGTTCCGGGGCAGAACCGGAAGGGCTGGATATCCAGGGGATTGACGAGGAACTGAAAGAGCGCAAAGAAGATATGACAGAGTATCAGAAGAAATGTTTCCTTAAATTTGGATATGATATAGTTTCTCCTTTCCTCGACTTTACAGGCACAGCATCCTGTCTGGCACAGTACGGTTACGACAAAAATCCGCTTCAGCAGGTGCGGGATAACGAAAAGGCGGCGGAAGAATACGGAAAGACCTATGATCCGCAGAAACCGGGCGCTCATTTCTGCGATTTCTGCTGGAATGAGATCGCGGGCGGCGAATATGAGATACTTAAAGACGGAAGAGAAAGATGCAGCCACTGT
Organism: uncultured Mediterraneibacter sp.; assembly: GCA_944381125.1. Taxonomy (GTDB): domain Bacteria; phylum Bacillota; class Clostridia; order Lachnospirales; family Lachnospiraceae; genus Mediterraneibacter. The sequence continues at coordinate 34,989 of CALWKB010000022.1, forward strand.
TCGGCCACGGCGCTCCGCACGGGAGAGCAGTTCAAAGAAGTCTTTAAGATAGTGCTGAGGAACATGGAGATATTTTATGGCATTAAGATTAACAGCGCGATCAAGGTGCGGATGACAGACGCGGGAACAATCGCCAGACATTTCGGCGAGGAATTTGTGCCTACACCCGGACCGGACGGCCGGACGCTCGGCTTTGCGCGGCGTGACTCGTCCGGATACAGTATCTACATAGAAAACGGCTCTCCGAAGCTTGCTGCCATGGCGACAATCGCGCATGAACTGACCCATATCTGGCAGTATCAAAACTGGGATGAGGCGGCGATTATCAATACGTATGGCGCCCACAACCGAACAGAAGTTTATGAAGGAATGGCAAAATGGGCGGAAATACAGTATCTTCTCTATTTGAACGAGACGGCTTACGGGAAGAGGCAGGAGATTCTTACGATGCTGAGACAGGACGAATATGGAAGAGGATTTATCCAGTATCGTAAGAAATATGGTCTTTCATATAATCAGGAGAAAAAGATTACGCCGTTTCAGGTTTTCCCGCCGCTTTAAAAAGAAGACGGGAAACAGCGGGAAGCCGGAGAATCCGAAAACTGTACGGATATAAGACGCGGGCTCTTCGGAGCCCGCGTTTTGTGAAAAAATATTTATATGTCAAAGAGTATGATAAAAGCAGATCAAAGTACAGGAGTGGAAAGCATATGAAAAAATTTTTCTCTGTTATGGGGTATTTTATATTGTCTGTCCTTATGTTTTTTGGCGGGGTTCTGCTGAAGGCGGAGCCGCCGGACGGAATATCTGCGTCGGCAGGCAATATTGCCGGAGACCCGGAGGATACGCCGTCTGATCCGGATGATGCGGAAGAACCGTCTGACCAGGCGGACAGCAAAGAGCCGGCAGAACCTTCGGATTTGGAAAATCCGCCTGATCATTCTGACGCGGAAGATGACAGCCAGGCTCCGACTGCATATTATTATTCTCTTCTGGACGACACACGTCGGGGATACTATGATCAGCTCAGTGAAGCGGTTGCTTCGGAGGAAGAGTCAGTTGTACTGTCCGGAATTACATATGAAGAGGCCGATCCGATATTTGTCAGCGTACAGTATGACCATCCGGAGTACTTCTGGGTTGAGGGATCATATACTTACAAATCAGGCGATAATTATGTTGAATTTATATTTAACTATAACTGCAGTGGCGAAGAGAAAGAAAAAAGAGAAAGCGTAATTGAACAGCAGGCGGAAGAGATTCTTGCAGAGGCACCGGCGGATGGAACAGATTATGAAAAAGTGAAGTATGTATTTGAAACACTTGTAGACCGTACGGAATATGATCTTGAGGCGCCGGAAAATCAGAACATTTACAGTGTTTTCGGAAACTGGACAAGTGTCTGCGCAGGATACGCCAGAGCCACCAAATATCTGCTGGACCGGATGGGAGTGGAATGTATTTATGTAACAGGCAATGCGGAAAACGAAGCGCATGCGTGGAATATTGTCAGCTGCGGGGGAAAATATTACTGCGTGGATACTACATGGGGCGATCCGGCCTATCAGGAGGGAATCGGTGTCGATATTGATACTACGTCGTATGAATACCTGTGTTGTCCGGACAGCATGCTTTCACGCACCCACACGGCAGACAGTGCATTTGAGATCCCGGAATGTACGGACAATTCACTTGAGTATTACAGGCTTCAGGGCAGATATCTGGAATCCTCTGATCAGGGAAAAATCCTGGAGATTATGAAGAAAGACATTGATGAAGGCGAGGACAGGACCGATATTCAGTTCGCGACACAGGAAGTATTCGATCAGCTTATGCCGCAGCTGGAGACGGTTATTCAGGAAGCGCTGCAGTATGAACAGAGCGTAAAAGGGAATCAGGGAAGCGTAAACTATCAGTATAACGAAAACACATGCAGGATTTCAGTTTTTTGGAAGCGATGAACAAATAAGGATGCTTTCTCCTAATAAAGTAGCCTTTTCATTATATTTGTGCTAAAATAGCATAGATAATTGAGAAGTGAGGATAAAAAAATGCAATGTCAGATAGATGGTTTAAAGATAAATTACACAGATGAGGGCTCCGGGCAGACGCTTCTTTTTCTCCATGGCTGGGGATCCAGTCTCGATGCCTTCCGCTGTGTGACAGACCAGCTCAAAGATTCTTATCGGATCATAAGGCTTGATTTTCCGGGATTCGGCGGCAGCGACTGCCCGCCTGCGCCCTGGAATGTAGACGATTATGTGGCAATGACAAGAAAGTTTATCGTGTCTCTCGCGCTGGAAAAAGTCAACCTGATCGGACATTCTTTCGGGGGAAGAGTGATCATAAAGATGGCTTCTTCTCAGAACGATTTTCAGATCGGAAAGATTGTGCTTATGGACAGTGCGGGTATTCTGCCGGTAAAAACATTAAAGAAAAGAGTGCGGACAAGGGTTTTTAAGATAGGGAAAAGGATCCTTCTGATTCCGTTTGTGAAGAAATTATTCCCTGACGCGCTTGAAAAATACCGGAGACTGTTCGGTTCGGCCGATTATAATAACGCGTCCGGCGTTCTAAGAGATACAATGGTGAGAGTTGTTAATGAAGACCTGGAGTCGTATCTGCCTGATATCAGATATCCGGCGCTCCTTATATGGGGAGACCAGGATGACGCCACGCCGATGAGGGACGCGCATATTATGGAAAAAATGATACCGGATGCAGGACTTGTCGTCATTAAAGGAGCAGGACATTTTTCATTTTTGAAAGATCCGTATCTGGTAGCAGCGGCAATGAGATCATTTTTTGAATAGTGCAGAGAAGAAAGACAAAAGGGGATTGGTATGGAATATATATGGTTTGTAGTATTTTTTGCGGCATATGTTTTTTATCTTCGGTATCTGATGCATATGTTCCAGCTGAATTCTTATAAAGCGGCGGAACAGAATAACTGGATGAAGAAAAACAGAGGAATGATTTTGCTGAGGGCGGCTTTCGCGGCCGTGTCCGTCATCGTACTGGCGGCAGCCGGCAGCACCGGCGTTATAATCTCGGCGGTTATCTGGCTTCTGGCAGTGATTTCATGCCGGCCGGGGAAAAAAGCAAAAAAACCGCTGGTATGTACAGCGCGGGTCAACAGGATGTTTGTTACGCATGCGGTTTTATTTCTGGCCGTCATGACGGCGGCATGCATTCTGGGCGCGGGGATGTACGCGGCCTGCGTTCTGTATCTTGTTCTTCCGATTTTAATTCTTCTTGTTAATGTAATTAACATGCCGATACAGAAAATGGTAAACCGGAAGTTTGTCAATGAAGCAAAAAAGAAGATACAGAGCATGCATGATCTGAAGGTTGTGGGAATTACCGGAAGCTATGGAAAAACAAGTGTAAAATTTTTCCTTACGGAACTTCTTTCAGGCAGATTTAATGTGTTATGCACACCGCTCAATTACAATACGGAGCTTGGCGTGACAAAAACAATCCGGGAGAATCTGCTTCCGATACATGAGATCTTTGTCTGCGAGATGGGAGCGCGGTATGTGAATGACATACAGGCGATATGCGATATCGTTCATCCGAAATACGGCGTGATCACATCAATCGGCCCTCAGCATCTGGAATCTTTCGGCAGCATTGAAAATATTGTGAAAACGAAATTTGAGCTCTACGAAAGCATACCGGACGACGGCATGATGTTTTTAAATTATGACAATGAATATATAAGAAATTATAAAGGAACAAAGCCTCAGACCGGATTCGGAAGCAGTCGGGACGCACAGTTCAGACTGATGGGAATGGATGTTTCTGCGTCGGGAACGGTTTTCCGGGTGGACGTCCCGGGAGAAGGCGCGCAGGAGTTTTCGACGGAACTGATCGGAGAGCATAATGTACTGGATATTACAGCTGCGATTGCTGTCGCGTATTCGCTTGGCGTTACAGTACCCGAACTGAAAAAACGGGTGAAAAAAATACGGCCGGTAGAACACAGGCTTCAGCTGCTTCCAAGAAGAGGAAGGATTACGATCATCGATGACGCTTACAACTCCAATCCGAACGGATTCCGGAGCGCGGTTGACACGCTGAATTACTTCAGCGAGACAAAAGTGCTGATAACTCCGGGGATGATCGAACTGGGGGAAAAGCAGTATGAATTGAATTATGAAGCCGGACGGCATGCTTCAGAAGTATGTGATTATATCATCCTTGTGGGACGGAATCAGACGAAGCCGCTTCAGGATGGAATAAAGAGCAATGAGAAGTTCGGGCAGGATCGTCTGCATGTAGTCAATACGCTGGGCGAAGCAATGCAGCTTGTTCAGAGCCTTTCATCAGGAGAAATGATAGTGCTGCTGGAAAATGATCTGCCGGATAATTATTAGACGAAGCAAGAGAGGAGATTTATTAAAATGGATACTATGAAAATCAAAGTAGGCGTATTCTTTGGCGGCAACAGCGTGGAGCATGAGATATCAGTCATCTCCGCCCTTCAGGCTGTCAGAGCCATGGACAGAGAGAAATATGACATTATTCCGGTTTACATTACAAGAGACAACAAATATTATTGCGGCGAAAAAATAGGAGATATTGAAAATTACAGCAATATATCCGAACTCCTCAAAGCAAGCCAGCAGGTGATACTGGTAAAGGGAAATCAGAGAATCGAGCTGTATAAGTTCCCGTTCGGTATGTTTTCCAATAAGCCGTATGATTATATAGACATTGCGTTTCCGATTGTACACGGAACGAATGTGGAGGACGGCGCTCTGCAGGGCTTCCTTCAGTATTTCGGAGTGCCGGTAGTCGGTTCGGACGTGCTGGCTTCCGCAGTGGGAATGGATAAATACGTGATGAAAGTGCTTCTGAAAGAAGAAGGCGTACCGGTGCTGGACGGGCTGCGTGTAAACATATTTGAATACGAAAATGACGAAAAGGCTGTCTGCGACAAAGTTGAAGAGAGATTTCAGTATCCTGTTATTGTAAAGCCGATCAATCTCGGCTCAAGCGTAGGCATCAAGATAGGGCACGACCGGGCCGGACTTGAGGAGGCGCTGAAGTATGCTTTTGATTACTCTACAGATGTGCTTATCGAGAGAGCGGTGACGAATCTGCGCGAAATCAACTGCGCCGTACTGGGGGATTCTGAAGAAGCGATTCCTTCCGAGTGCGAAGAGCCGTTTAACTCGGACGAAATACTGAGTTATCAGGACAAATATCTGTCAACCGGCGCAAGCAAGGGAATGGCAAGCGTGAAGCGTCAGCTCCCGGCCGATATACCGGCTGACACGAGGGAACAGATCCGAAGCCTGGCGGTGAAGACATTTAAGGCGCTGCGCTGCAACGGTACTGTTCGTATCGATTTTATGATTGACGGAGACACGGAAGAGGTTTATGTGAATGAAGTCAACACGATACCGGGTTCACTTGCATTTTACCTGTGGAAGGCCAGTGGAATTGAGTATAAAGAACTGCTTACCCGTATGATCCAGCTTGCGCTGAAGAGGACAAGAGAAAAGAACGCGATTTCATTTGAGTATGATACAAATATACTAAACGGATTTTCTTTTGGAGGCAGCAAAGGTGGAAAACTCAAAGGCGGAAAAATATAACAGAATCCCTTCCAGATCTTTTCCGAACGGCGGGAATTTGGAACTTGCCCGCAAAGACGACAGGCTTGTCAATATTGAAGAATATTCTGCCGGCCGGATAATATGCCGGCCGGCATATTATCTGAGAGGAATTAAGGGAGCTTTGAATAAAGCGCTGATGCGGGAGGAAACGGCGGACAGACTTATAAAGGCTGCTTCCCGCCTGCCGGACGGCTTCAGATTCTGCGTCCTGGACGCCTGGCGGCCCTATGAAGTACAGCGAAGTCTGTACTGCGAGTATTTCTGTGAACTCGCGTTCCGGCAGGAATATCAGACAGCGTCAGTTACGGAGCTTCATAAAACAGCCCGGCGCTTTGTCTCTTTTCCTGAACGGGGAAAAGAGATATCTTACGTTCATTCAAGCGGAGGAGCGGTTGATCTGACAATCATAGACGATGAAGGAAACGAACTCTGCATGGGCAGTGAATTTGATGAATTCAGCGAACGCTCCAATACAGATTATTATGAGAAAAAGGGAAAGGATGCGCAGGCACGGCATAACAGAAGAATGCTTTATCAGATAATGAACCAGGCGGGTTTTACAAACCTTCCGTCGGAGTGGTGGCATTATGATTATGGCGATCAGTTCTGGTCGTTTTATACAGGAGAAAAAACAATTTACAGTTCATTGTATGATATACCTGAAGAGTTTAAGGAGAAGGTGGTAATACATGGATAATTCCGAGCGGTATCATATTTTTATCAGTTACAGGCATGAGGGCGGAGATGTGATGACACGCCTCCTGTATGAAGTGTTTTCAAATAAGGGATATCGTGTTTTTTACGATAACGAATCTTTGTCCTCGGGAAGATTTGACGAAAAAATATATCGGTTTATAGAAGAATGTCAGGACGTCCTTGTAGTGCTGTCAGAGGGAAGCCTTGAACGATGCCAAAATGAAGGAGACTGGTTCAGAAATGAGATTACTCATGCAATAAAAAACAAAAAGGATATTATTCCGATTTTTGCAGGAAATTTCAAACCACCGTCGGAAGAGGAGAAGGCTGCATATCCGAAGGAAGTGCAGGAACTGCTGAGCTATCATGGATATACCATTCAAATTGCATATTTTGATTCTGCGATAGGAAAGATAGAACGCGCGCTGAAGTCTTCAAAAGACAGGGATGTTCATTTTCTTGACAATGAAAGAAATGTGGAGAGAATGAAAGCTTTTCTGCAGAACCGCAGGCTGATGGAACGTATGCCGGAAAGTATGAAAAAAGAGCTGATCAGCACTGCCGTTCTTTCTATTATGGGAAGAGACAACGGGAAGATGGTATATGACATGCTTCTTCCTTATCTGGAAAAAAAGTTCAACATAAGAACAAGATTCGAATATCAGATTGAACTTCGGGAACAGTTTAAGTTTAATAATGACAGGATTGATGATAATAAATATTATTCTCTTAAAGAAAAGCTTGAGTTTACAAAAGAATACCTGGCCGGGCCTCCTCAGAAAGAGTTCTGGGTCGCTTTTACCACGGATTTGAAAGAACTGGACGATAAACTTCGCAACGCGGAATTTTTCTTCAGCGAGAATCTTCTGATCGACAAAGAGGATATAAGCGAGCTGAAGAACCTCCATTCGGAAGGGCAGCAGGAATTTTATAGTAAGAGAATGAAAGTCAGAATAATGGTCGATAAGAATTTCCTTGAGCCGGAGGAACTCATTGTGGATGACAGCGGGATATTTGCCAGATATATGCTTGATGAGAAGACAGTATCTGACAGCGCGCTGGATGTGACAATCCGGTTCACAATGCCGCACCGAAAAGGAGGCAGCAGCTTTTTCGCCTCGATCAGCGAGCCGACCTACAGCCCGTCGGTTTCATTTTCATATCCGGAAGATGCGGTTGACGTCCAGATGATTCCATTTCTGAACAGGAATATTACGGCCAGAGATTCTTCCGTCTGGGAAGGCGACTGCAAATTCCATGCGAAGAATGAATGGATAATGCCGATGAGCGGCGCGGTATACATTATAAAAGAAATCGAAGAGTGATTTTTGGTACAATATAATTTCTGTATCAAGGGAAGAGACAATTCGTATAGAATTCAGATTGATTAAGTTATGAATTTTTTTCGGATTGTCTCTTATTTTTTACAATTTCACGGGAAGAAATTGTTATTTTTTCAGAACCAAGATATAATTAATGAAGTTATCATATACGGGACGGCTCCCGTCTTTACAGGCGGGGGAGAGGACTGAAATGTAATTTGGAGTGAGAAGAAATGAAGTACGATATTTTTATAAGCTATCGACGCGACGGGGGAGATACGCTTGCACAGCTGATTTATGACCGCCTCACAGACCGCGGTTACAGCGTCTTCCTTGATATCGAATCTCTTCGTTCGGGCAAGTTTAATGAAAAACTCTTTTCAGTGATTGACGAGTGCGGGGACGTGGTTGTTATTCTGCCGCCGGACGCACTGGAGCGATGCCGTAATGAAGGCGACTGGCTGTATCTGGAGCTGACCCACGCGATGAAAGAACGCAAAAATATAATTCCTGTTATGATGAAGGGATTTGAATGGCCGGAGGAACTGCCGGAAGGCCTTGAGGAACTGCGCCAGTTTAACGGAATACAGGACAGCAAAGATTATTTTGATGCCGTAATCGATAAAATGACGTCGCTTCTGCACAGCCGCCCTGTCCTGTTTGGCGCCGTAAGAAAAAAACTGCATAAAAAGAGACCACATATTAATATCAGGGAAAAGGCGCGGCGCGGGAAAAAACTGCTGATCGCGGCGGCGGCGCTTCTGCTGGCAGGCGTTCTGGCTTTTACTGTTCCACGTGCGTATCGGGAACATCAGCTTCGGGAAATGGCGGAAAATGTAGATATAATGCTGTATCCGGGCGAAGAAATGAGTGCATCGGCGTATTATGACGCACAGGAAATATTGAAACAGCGGTTTGACATACTTGCAAAGGGCGAGGATTATGAGTTTACTGTAGATAATGACAGGATTCATGTTCTGATACCGCAGAAAGTTTTCCGCGGCGTCGCGCCGGATGAGGTTCTGACCAGTTATGTCGGGTGCGCGGCGGAACTGAGTGTTATAGGATACACCGGCGGAGATACTGATTTCCGCTCGGCCAAAGCGGATCAGAGAGTGGATCTGGACCGGGAAGACATTGTGTCGCTGGAAAGAAAGACAGACTCCGGGGAAACGATAGGGATCGACCGGATAGATAAAGAGTCTTATGGTCTGGAAGAAGCAGATGAATACGAGTATTTTGAAATAACATTTTCAGAAGAAGCGGCCGGCAGGATAAGAGAGATGTACGGCGAACACGAAATATATTACCTGGGGCAGGATGTGGAAAGTGCGGAAAACGTGCTGTGTTTTTTCCAGATGCTTGCTTCAGACTCGCCGAATACTTTTTATATTGTTGATAATTACCAGGAAGAGACTTTTGGTGATCTGATGGAATTTAATTATCAGCATGAACCTTTTGAAGGGAGAATTGAGGCAAACTGCATTCCGGCTGTGGAATGGGAATGCATTTCCAGGACAGAGAATCCGGGCGAAAACCAGTGCGACATATGGGACATGGAGCAGCCGTACATAACGCTGGAACTTTACGCGGGAAGCGAAGAGATCGCGCCCGGCGAACTGCAGGATTATATGTCAAATCTGAAACAGAGGCTGGATACGCTGGATATGCCCTATGTTATTGGAAAAGCGGCTGGTTCCGGTTCCGAAAACAGCCTTGTGGTCCGGACGCAGACAGAGCGCATGGGAATGGAAAATGTAAGGCTTCTGTTCTCTTCATACGGACTGAAAGTAGAAGGCATGTACTATGATCTGATAAATTCATATGATATAAAAGGGATAGAATATGAAGAAAAGAGTGACGGAACATATCAGTTTTCGCTTGTGCTGAGCGACGATACGTCACATGACTGGTGGCAGGAAGATTATAATACTGCGGTAAAAGAGATATCTTCATCGGAAAGCAGCGAAATATATCTGATATACGATTTCAGCTACAGAATTGCGAAAGCTGATATAAATGAATCAGTGGACGGAATACGGATTATCTTTGACAATCTGTATTATCTGGGGCTGGATTCGATAGAAAAAGAGGATGTTTATCTTCTTGATTTTCTGAAGGAAATAGCGGAAACGCCGAAAATGTCAGCCGGCGGAACTTCTTATGCATTGAAAAATTACAGGATTGACGGAGCGGAAAAAAACGCAGAAGAACCGACCGCAACTGAAAAGCTGCTGAAAAAGACTGAAGAATCAATACATTCGTCATATCCGGAAGCAGAGGTGAGCTGTTACGCAGACACTCTCCAGGTGAAACTGAATATAGAGACAGGGGATCAATTCCCCGAAAATGTGAACAAGTCTATTCAGAAAATATACAGTACATGCGGTCTCACCTCAGGTGAATGGGAAAAAGCATCGATCCTTATCAGCGATGAAACTGGCGGACAGGTATATATTTCGATTGAATCAGATAATACAAGTCACTGCATGGGATATAACGGGTATTATTCGGGAGATGCACTCAGCCCTTACCGGGAGGAGTTTGAGCAGATTCTGCGTACAGATCCTTTTTACACGCAGACAATAAAGGAAATGTATGAAGACGCATGGACGTTTTACTGATAACGGTCAGAACAGAAGGCGGGGAAAATATATGCGGCAGGATTCCGGCATTTATGCCGGGACCCTGCTATTTTAAAAAAATTTTTACACGAACAGATTATAATGGTTACAGGACTTGCAGGTGGAAACCGGAATATCTGCAGCAAATATTGAAGTGAATAAGAAAGAGGGGGATTGTCATGGACAAAAGAATTACATTTGATATACCGTATATCAAGCTGGTTTTTCAGGTGGAAATGGCAGAAAACGCAGTTTTTCCAAAGACTAAAACCGCGGCGCTGCGAGGCGGCATGGGAGAGATGCTGCTCAGACAGAACTGCATCAGTGACTGGAAGTGTGAAGCCTGCCGTTTCAACAAAGCGTGTGTTGTAAGGCATACCTTCTATTCATATATGGAGATGAAACCGCCATATATGACAGGAGAGGAAAGTGTGGGATATCTGATTGAATGTCAGGATAATCGTACAAGTCTCAGAAAAGGAGAACGCTTTGAATTTACTTTAGTGCTGTTTGGCGAAAGCATTGTTTTCTTTAATATTTATCTGCAGGCATTCTGCCAGCTGGGAGCGGCAGGAATAGGAAAACATCACGTACGGTTTTATATTCGCGAGGTGCGCAATACCCAGGATGAGCCGATTGTCCGGGACAATGAGGTTGACATGAGAAAGTATTGTGCCGGCACATTAAACGAGTATATCAGACAAAGAAAAAAAGAGCTGACAGGCAGAAGTGGAGACTGGCTCCTGATATTTCATACCCCGTTGTGCATGAAATATGAAAAAAAGTATATGGAAAAATTTATGGGAGAAGCATTGGTAAGAGGCGCCGCAAGAAGAACTCAGATGCTCAGCTATTATGTGGGGACGGCAGCAGATATTCCGGGATTTTCTGCATATCCGGAAATCAAAGAGCAGACGGTCAGGGCGGAAACTGTTCCGCGATATTCCGGGACGCAGGATTCCCGGATACTACTTCGCGGAATAAGCGGACAGGCAGTATTTGACAAAATGCCGGACGAATGCCTGGATTATCTGATCGCAGGCGAACTGACACACATGGGGAAAAATACCAGCTTTGGATTTGGAAAATACAGACTGGAAAGGAAATAAGTAAAAACAATGCGGGGAAAAGCAGGAGGTAATAAGAAAATGAGGAAAAAGAACTTCAGAAGAAATATACTGGTTGCCCAGATCGGAAAAGGAACTTATATCGAAACAAGATATGCAGTTCTGGAGAAAGGCCGGGAAGAACCGGCGGAATGCAGGATCAGTCATGATACGGTCCCTACAGGCTATACATTCGAGGCAGTGCTTAATGAGATTCAAAATAAAAAAGAAGTAAAAATAGATACAGTAGTGCTGATCGGAACAGCCACATCTTACTGGGGATCTGTATGCGAATATTATCTTGCAGGAGGAAAAAGCGAGGGTGAGAAAGCAGCTGATTTCCAAAAACTTTGTGAACGGATGGGAAAGGCAATACTTATTCCGAAGGAGTCTCCCAAAAAGACAGAATATGCTGTTTCTGGGATAGACACGGACGAATTTGTACACGAACAGGTAGAGAAAGTCCTGACCGAACTGATACGGGAAAAGACAGGATACGATATAAAGGTCAGGATTATAATTCTGAAAAAAGGAATCGCCAAAAACGAAACTGTTGAGAACTTTGATCTTCTTCAGTCAGGTATAGAACGTGTTGTTGAAGAATTTGATTTTGGCAGCGGGCAGCAGCAAACACCTCAAATCGGTATTTATCTTGATATATCCAATGGATTCCGTTCGCTTCCAACATATATATACAGCTTTTTGAATTATCTGACAAGAATCAGAGGTGAAGATTACCGTTTGTATATGTATTATGGTATGTTTGAAGCCAAAGCAGGCTATGAAGGCCGGCAGGAAGAGTATGCGCCGTTGGTGGAGCTGGACGAAGTTACAGACCTGATGCAGTGGATCAATGCGGTGAATGAGTTCCACAATATGGGAGCGGTTACAGAACTGATCCGTATATTTGAGGAACCGGGGCATAAGGACTGGAACCTTCCGGTCACGGACAGAAGATACCAGGAACAGTATAAGGATCTGAAAACAGTCTTCAAAATGTTTGAATATGCATCCAATGCACATAATCTGAAAACACTGGAAGAGACAATAGATATCCTGATTTCGCTGGAGAATCTCGATAAGATGTCCGGACATGAAGCTCTGCCAAGACAGGCAAGGCTGATGTTAAGAGAAATTGCGAGAGATTTCGGGTTAAGATTTACTGAGAACAATATTCCGGAGAAGTTCCGGAGAAGATTCAGGTACAGTAATCTGACGCTGCGGCTTGCGGAGTGGTTCTATGACCAGAGAAGGATCGGAAGCGCGGCGATTGCCGTTATGGAGGGGATTACCACATACCTTATGGAACGATTTTGTGATCCTTGCAGTAATGGGAAATATAATATGGACATTATAGAAAAGTATTCCCTGCGGGAGCCGGTCAAGCAGGTGCTTATGGACTCTGTTCAGAATGCGGAAAACAGGCAGGAAGATACAGATGACTGGAAAAATGTGGCCGGAGCTTATGACAGCATCCGGAAAAATATCAGGAATATTGGCGCGCATATCCTGTATGAGGATACGGCGCCGGGCGAAGTGAACGAGTATGAAGAACATGTCAGAAACGTGCTGGATATTATGTTTCAGGATATGCAGAAAGAAGATCGGGATTCTGTATTTGGCTTCCTGAAGGAAAATCTGACGGCAAAATATGCAGAAGCACAGAGAAGGGAAAAGTATAAAGCTGACCGGGCGGCAGCAGGGAAGGAGAAACTTCCGAAAGTATTTATCAACTGCTCCAACCATCCGTCGTCAGAGTGGAGCGATGAACAGAAGAACGCTGCCGGAAGAGATGGAAAGGTTGAAATCGTAGATATACTTTTCCCGGAGGTTGATCCTCACTGGGGGCAGAAAAAAATCAAATCAAAGGCAGAAGAGGTCTGTAAGAAAATATACGGGTACAATATAGACAGAGTGATGTGTCAGGGGGAATTTACCCTTTCATACCAGATCATCAGAGAACTGAAAGGGAACGGGATCAACGTTGTCGCGGCGTGCAGCAGAAGGGAGACAAAGGAGTGCAGGAAAGAGGACGGAACAACAGAGAAGAAAACAGTATTTCGGTTTGAAAAATTCCGGAAATACTGAAAAATATTCAGAAAAAATTCCGGTTTAAGTTTGAATGTCGGCGCATTAACGTTATAATAAGATAAAGTGCGTCGAAAAACGGCATACGGCGTCAGGAAAGGAGTACGGGTAATATGGAGGATAAGGGATATATTCTTGCAATGTACGATATCCGGGGAAAACAGGATTATATCTACAAAAGTAATAAGATCAAGGAGATCGTCGGCGGGTCTTATATCATAAGAGACTGTTTTGACGACTGCCTGTTCCCGGCAGCAGAGGAATGCTCCGGTAAAGGCATCTTCAGTTACCGGAGAAAAGAAAAGAAAGAAGACTCGGATGATTTTACAGCGGAGCGTTTTGAGAAACGGCTGGAAGAAGGCTATATCGGAGAGGTGATTTATGACGGCGGCGGGAATTTTTTTGTTTTATATAAAACCCATGATATATACAGGGAAGTAAACCGCCGGTTTTATCATAAACTTCTGGAGCATACATATTCTCTGCGCGTCCTGACGACGTATATCAGTGATGTTGATTTTGAAGATTATCCGGGCGACCGGAAAAGGCTGTATGAAGAACATCACAGGAGAGAGCAGGCAGAGAGTATGATCAGTCCGGTCAATACACTTCCCATAGTCCAGACAGATTACAGAACGTCTCTTCCGCTTGCCAAACTGCAGTATATAGGAGACGGCAAAGAAGGAAGGGATGAAAAGGTAAGTCTGGAAAGCAAGAAAAAATATGAAAAGTATGCTCAGATTGAAAAAAGCGGAAAAGAAGACCGTCAGATCCAGGGGACCAGGCTGCTTGATGAACTGATCACGAAGAAAGGCGAGGAAAGCCTTCTGGCAGTTATCTATATAGATGGAAATAATATGGGAGCTCAGGTAGAAAAATGCCTGAAAAAAGCTGACGGAACGGCATATACATCATATGAAGACTGTGTAAAAGCTCTCAGGCAGTTCTCATCAGAGATACAGCAGCATTACATAACTGACAGGATCCGGGACGTAGATGTCCTGCTGAGTGAAAAGGAGAACGGAAAACGCAGGTTCGTTATATATGCGGGAGATGAAGTAACATTCATCTGCAACGCCAGAAATGCTTATGATGTCGCGATGGAATATCTTACAAAGCTGGCGGAAAGCCCGGCGGAAGGGACGGTAAGAACTTCCTGCGCAGGAATAGCGGTTTTCCACAGCCATGCCCCGTTTACGGAAGCGTACAGGATTGCTGAGGAATGCTGTGAATCCGGCAAGAAGCTGATGAAACAGGAGAAAATAGAATGCGCGAGCCTGATAGATTTTCATTATTGTCAGGGGGCGTTCGGCACTTCTCTTGAAGAGATCAGAAAGGAAGAAGATACGGAAGACAGCAGCCGTCCGTGGTTCGTGTATTGCGGCGGCAGCCGGTCCGATATAGAAACGTCACAGTCTTCAGAAAAAACCGGATATATAACCAGCGGGACTGTCCGGATGATGCAGGAAATGTTGAACAGGGCCGGGAGGAGCAATATCAAGAATCTTGCGATCAGTGCAAAAAAGAGTGCTGCTGATTTTAAATCTGAACTGGAGCGGATCCGTGCCCATCAGCCTGACGACAAACCTGACAAAAAAATAGATTTCTCGCTGGGAGGAAGGCTGAATGATGAGATGCAGAAAAAACTGATCTATGACATGGTAATTGTTTACGACCTCTGGTTTGCACAGGACGAAACAAAAACCGCGGAGGATCAGGACGAAAGTATGGAGAAGGGGGAAGCATAAGATGAGTGACAGAAAATACAGACTGGTCATTACCCTGAAGTCAGATTTATGCATTGGTTCCGGTTATTCTTATGCAGGGATCATTGACAGTGATATCTGTTATGATGAATACGGGCTCCCGTATATTCCGGCCCGGCGCCTGAAAGGATGTCTTAAAGACGCAGCGGAACTGATCGGATTATCAGAAGACAAGATCTCGGACTTGTTCGGAAACAGCGGAGCTGACAAAGTTAAGGGGATCCATATTGATAACGGCTATATTGATCACTATGAAGAGATCAGACATGATATCGGGAAGCTGGGAAAAGAGTTCAGGAAATACATTACGCCCCAGAGCATTCTCGGGCAGTTTACGGCTGTGAAGGCGCAGACAAAGATCGGAGAGAATGGCGCGGCAGACGACAATTCACTGAGATATACACGTACGGTCAATCATTACTCGCCACTGAATTTTGAAGAAATGAAATTTACAGCAAATGTTGCAGTGCCGGACAGTGTGTGTAAAGAAACATTTGAAAATGCAGTGAAAGCTCTTCGGAATATCGGGATGAACAGAAACCGCGGACTTGGAAGCGTACGGTGTGTCTTAGAGGACAGTCCTGAGAAGCTGCCGGACCGGAAGATCACATATATGGAAAATGAAACGGAATGTTCCGGTATCAGCGATGAAAAAGCGGCATATACGCTGAAGTATTCTGTGAAAAATGTCTCCCCTCTGGTCATGAGTACAAACAATGATTTCAAAACAGAGAAGTATATCAACGGGCGGAGTGTACTGGGCTTCTTTGCCGGCGCATATCTCAGGCCTGATGCCAGGAAGGCAGAGGATGATGAGTTTAAAGATATCTTCCTGAGAAACGAGGTGCTGTTCGGCGGTTTGTATCCGGCTGTAAAAAAAGAGGAAGGTACAGACATATATTATCCGGCGCCGTCATTTATCAACCGGTTAAAGAAAACAAAAAAATATGTAAATGTAAGCAAGGACGTTCCGAATAAGGAGGAAGAGTGCTCTGAATATGGAATCACTTCTGAATATGCATCGGGGAACGGCAATCAGCCAAAACGTCTGAAAGGGAAATTTGTATGTATGAAAGACGACGGGATCCTTGTAAAAGAGCCGGCGACAGATATTGTCTATCATCATACAAAAAAATCAAAAAGACAGACGTCTGCCGACGGAGATCTTCTTTATACTACAGAAGTACTGAGAGAGCAGCAGATTTTTGCAGGCGAGATAACCGGCAGCGGAAAGCAGCTCAAAATACTGGCAGAACTTCTGATAAAGAATACACCAAGGTTCGGTAAATCTAAGAGCGCACAGTATGGAACCTGTGTGCTTGCAGATGATCCGGTAATTATAAAAAAATCCGGAAAGAAAAGAATGTATAAAAAAGGAACACCTGTTCTTGCCGTACTGGAGAGCGACGCAGTGTTTGTAAACCAGGCGGGGTATACCGTAAGGTGCGATGAGGTAAGGAGACAGATCAGGGACAGCATTGAGATCAAAGAAGATGACAGCAGCAAATGCTATTCAGAAATCGAGTCAGGAGTTCTGACCGGGTATTACGGCAAGTGGAATCTGAAACGGCCGGCAGTCCCGGCAGTAAAAGCGGGAAGTTCCTTTGAATTTATCCTTGCAGAGGATCTGGAGACGGATACAGATGTATTCTGGACGGGAGAAAATAACGGGGAAGGCTTCGGAAGAATACGGCTTATAGAAAATGACAGTTCCGGCTGCTGCATCAACGAAGCCGTGATTAATGAAGCGCCGTCGGACAAACCGGCGAAAGCGGCGCCGCTTTTCAGAAGGATCCTTATCGGAGAGGCTCGTGAGCGCCTGATGCAGCAGGCGGTCAATACAAAACTGAATTTCCGGAATGCGGCGTCACTCGGCAGGATTACCCTGATGCTCTCCGAGAGCATGAGTGAAAATCCGAAAGATCCAAAGGCGGCGTATCATGAGTTTGTCCGCAGGATCCAGTCCATTAAGACGGATGATACGAGAAAGAAAGCCGAGAAGATATTGAGGGAGCTTGTATGGAAAAAGAAAAATGCGGACAGCGAGGCGCTCGATGCGGCAGGACTTAAGTATCTCCCGCTGACAGAGGAGCTGAGAGAGCCATATAACAGCTGCAAGGAAGCGGAAGGATCCAAGGAGTCATTTGAGACAGCGATGGCGGCTCTCTGGAGCGAATATCTTATGGCCGTACTTGTACAGGAAAAATACAATCTGAAGCATGAGGAGGAGAGTCATGAAGAAGATTAAAAAATATTATCGGATCGTATTTCAGCTGACTTCCCCATTGTCCGTAGGAAGCGGAGAGAATAATTTGACAGACCGGGATATCGTCAGGGACAGCAGAGGCATTCCGTATATTCCGGGTACTGCTCTTGCCGGAGTGTATCGCAGTCTGTTTTCAGAAAAAACTGCCAATGCCTATTTTGGGCCTGAACTTGTAATTGATCATTCTTCAAATGGAGGAGGGAATAAGCTGACAGACAGCGACATCATTACATATGACGCATATCCGGAAGGCTATACAGAAAAAATGGTCACAAAAAGGGATATGGTTGCTCTTGATGAGTATAAGACAGCTGTTCCGAGAGCAAAGTTTGATTTTCAGGTTCTGGAGCCGGGGCTGACCTTTGTCACCTATATAGAGCAGAATATGGACAGATCAAACCAGCAGTGGGTGCTGGATGAAATTGCCGGGGCATGGATGGAAGGCAGGATCACTCTGGGGGCAAAGACACTCAGAGGATACGGACATGCAAAAGGTATAGAAGCGTTTTCGGCAATGTTTAATCTGGGAGAAACAGGTCAGAATAATCAGGACAGGCCGGATGATAAGATGAAAGGCGTGGACGAATGGCTTTCATTTGAGATGTATGATCCGGAAGATGTAAACTGGGAAAAAGAGGACAGAGCAGCAGTCGGCAGAGGGAGTGAAGCGGAGCGGAAAGATACATGTCTGATCTCGCTGGAACTCCGGCAGCTTGGAGGTATCTCTGTCCGGCAGTATACCTCGGAGGTAGACGCGGCAGATTATAAACAGCTCACTTCACATCCTGTTGCCGGTGAAGAAGGAGAAGATGAAAAAGAGGGAACTCCGGTCATACCCGGAACATCATGGGCAGGCGCGTTCAGGGCTCAGATGGGACGGCTGGATCCGGATTTCCGTAAGGGGCGAAAAAAAGCTGAAAAGTTCTTTGGAAAAGCGAAGAATAAGAACGAAAACAGCAGAAAATCCAGGATCGGCTTTTCCGAAAGCAGGATTACCGGAGGAAAATGGGTGATCAATACCCGTAACGCTATCGACAGATTTACCGGAGGAACTGTTGACGGCGCACTGTATACGGAAAAGACATATTATAACGGCAGTACAACACTTGAGATAACCTGTGATTTCGGCGGAAAGAGTGACGGAGTTTTCAATGTCAGCGCTGAGGAGAAAAAAGAGTTTGCAGAGACGATGGCTGCGGCAATCCTGGATCTGAACGGCGGCTATATGGCGGTCGGAGGTCTGACTGCGGTCGGACGGGGACTGTTTGCAGTAGATAAGGCAGCTGTGGACGGGAAAGAGATCTGTTTTACAGACCGGACTGCAGAGGCGCTTTATCCGGAACTTGTAAATGCGATCTCCGGAAAGGGGGAGGAATAGATGCCATTAGATACAAAAGAGTACGGAACGAATGACAGGGAAGAGTTCGGCAATGATTTTAAGGAAGCTGTCAGGTCTGTCAATAACGGATATATTTATATTATGACAACGGAAGAGATTGATTTCTGCAGAGCAGCTGACGGAGTATACGGAAGCGATACAGAGATGGACAGGCTCTTCAGCCAGGGATTGGAAATCCGCGTTTTTGATGAAAAAGGCGAGACGAAATGGTTCCGTACAGGTATTGATAAAACATACAGATTCCGCAGGATAACAGACGACGGGAATGTAGAAAATGACAGCCTTCACTGGTGGAATGAATCGCAGTATCTGGACATTGATACAGACAGGACAAAAAGTGAAAGAAACATCGGCAAAATCAATAAAGACACAGTATACGCTACAGGCGGAGGCAGTTATCCGCTCCCGACAGAACAGTATAATGATACGAAGATCAGGATACGCAATTATCTGGGAGAGGACGACGATACAGGAGAGCTTTATGTAAAGGACTGGAGACTGGCCGGATTTGGCGAGTGGCCGGAATCAACGAATGGAGGCGGGGCATAAATGCAGAGATTCATTAACCCATACAATTTTATTTCTCTTAGGGATAAGCCGGAGAGACAGAAAGATATACCGGAAAAGAGTTATTATACCGGCTCTGTTACATATACTCTTACAACAAAATCAGCTCTTTTTATACCAAATACCAGCAGCAGTAAGGCGTTCGCTTATACTCCGGATCAAGTAGATGATCCGAGAAATGAACATGGACTGTATGATTTTTTCTCCTATGAAATTCTGGATGAAGGGAAAAAGTATGATGATGTGTATTTTGAACCGGTAATACCGGGCAGTGAAGTACGCGGGATGATCCGCAGTATATATGAGACCCTGACAAATTCATGCCTTCCGGTGCTGGATGGAGAAAAGAGAATCGGGAAAAGGACAGTTGAGCATTTTAAGCAGGCGGTTCTGAAACGGGAGAAGAACGG
>CALWKB010000023.1 GCA_944381125.1 uncultured Mediterraneibacter sp.
CTGCCAGGCGGCCATACTCTTCCTCCGTCAGATCCTTTTCTCTGACAAGCAGCGCCCGGGGGTGCCTGGAACAGATCCGTTCTATCTGTTCCAGATAAGGCCGGGCTGACAGACGGCGGTTTGTCACCGCAATAATATGGCTCCATGTACTGTCTTTCATCCCTGTTCTCCTTCTACACGTAAATATAATCCGCCATTACCGGCTGGAGATGATGATCTGTAAGAGCATGATATACTTCATCTACCGTACGTCCGTCTGATATTTCAAACTGTTCGTCGCCTTTATCCTGCACTTCTTCTCCGTGCTCGCCGATTCCCGTGCTGACTCCTGCGGAAATCTTGGTGGCCGCAATCTGGACCAGATTATCCCGGACTCTGGCGCATTCCCGGCTGGAAATCGTAATACCTGCAAACGGCATGAAAAGGCGGTATGCGCAGACAACCTGCAGGAGCTGGGCTTCATGCACATCCATTGGATTGATTTTATCATTATTAATAATCGGACAAAGTCTGGGGCAGGAAAAGGCGATCTCTGCGTGGGGATATTTCTTCTGCAGAAGGTATGCATGCATCCCGGTTGCGAATGCGTCTTTGCGGAAATCGTCCAGGCCCAGAAGCGCGGCAAGACCCACGCCTCTCATACCGCCCATCAGCGCTCTTTCCTGCGCGTGGAACCGGTAAGGGAACACCCTCTTATGTCCGGCCAGATGAAGCGTCTCATATTTGTCAGGATTATAAGTCTCCTGGAAAACCGTCACATAGTCTGCTCCGCATTTGTGAAGATATGCGTACTCATCCGAATTCATCGGGTATACTTCCAGGCCGATCACGCGGAAATATTCTCTGGCAATTTTCACCGCCTCACCGATATATTCCACTGTTGATTTTTTCCGGCTCTCCCCGGTCAGAATCAGGACCTCCTTAAGGCCGGTCTTCGCGACAGCCGCAAATTCCCTCCGGATTTCCTCCGGATTCAGCTGGGCTCTGCGGATGCGGTTATGACAGTTAAAACCGCAGTAAATGCAGTAGTTCTCACAGTAGTTTGCAATATATACCGGAGTAAACATGCTGACCGAATTGCCAAAATATTTCTGCGTCTCCGCCTGGGCCTGCTGTGCGATTTCTTCCAGGAAAGGCAGAGCCGCCGGAGAAAGCAGCGCCTGGAAATCCCGCAGAGACTTCCGCTCCTGTCTGAGGGCATGCCTTACGTCATCCGCCGTAAATGCGTCATAGTCATATGCCGCAGTCTCCGTGAGAACCTGTTCGAGCATTTCAGACCCGATATTTTCCATATCCGGCAGATAAGCCATATGATCTGTCCGGTTTTCTTTCTGATGCTCCCGGATCTCATCATTTAAAATGCTTTCATTAATGTGCTGATCTGTACTCATCTTCTGTCTCCTCCTAATCTCTCAGATATCCTGTCAGCGGAGAGGAGGCGCTTCCTCCTCTTGTTCTTGTCTGTCCCAGGCCTGCAAGATATGCCGTGCGTCCCGCCTGAACAGCCTGTCCCATGGCGCCCGCCATGGCTTTTACATCTCCGGATGAGGCGATTGCCGTATTTGCCATTACCGCAGCCGCGCCCATTTCCATCGCTTCGCACGCCTGAGAAGGCCTTCCGATTCCCGCGTCCACAATGATCGGCAGATCAATCTCGTCAATCAGAATCTGGATAAACTCCTTCGTACAAAGTCCTTTATTGGAACCGATCGGCGCGCCAAGCGGCATAATGCAGGCAGCTCCCGCATCCGCCATATCTCTTGCCACATTCAGATCCGGATACATATAAGGCATTACTACAAATCCCTCTTTTGCAAGAATCTCCGTCGCTTTAACCGTCTCGTAATTATCCGGAAGAAGATAACGGCTGTCGCGCATAATCTCGATTTTAATAAATTCGCTGCCGCATACTTCTCTTGCCAGGCGTGCGATTCTGACTGCCTCTTCCGCATTTCTGGCTCCGGATGTATTCGGAAGAATTGTCACATTTTCCGGAATATAGTCCAGAATATTCGCCAGGCCGCCTTCATTTGCCCGGCGGAGCGCCATTGTGACGATCTGGGCGCCGGCGTTCTCAACAGCCACCTGTATCAGTTCCAGGGAATATTTCCCCGATCCCAGGATAAAACGGGATGTAAATTCATGGTTTCCTAATTTCCAGATGTCTTTTTCTGTATTCATAGTTTTTCTCCTTTTATCTTTCCTTCTTCATTTTCAAGCATAAGACTTATGATAATATTCGCCTGATGAGCCGCGCAGAGCGCCGCCCTCGCCGCGGTCAGGCAGATTCCTTCCTCTGCGTCAGAAGTCCCGTCCCCGCAGAGATAAAAGTGATCCGTTATTTTTCTTGTACGGATCCGGTTGCTGTCTCCGAATCCGGCCATACCGCTGGCGGCTGCCAGATACTTTTCCGGGAAATGTTCCAGAACGGCATTGACCAGCATTGCCTTGTTCTCTGCCTTGTCAAAAGCCTCGCAGATATACCGGTCTTCTTCCAGAAGCTCCCTGATATTACCTTCCTCCACTTTCACAAAATCCGTCCGTATCTCCAGATAGGGATTGATCTGCAGCAGATTTTCTTTCAGCGCCTCCGTCTTCTTCATCCCGATCTGATGGATAAAATACTGCTGCCGGTTCAGATTTGTAATATCCACCCGGTCAAAATCAATCAGATGCAGATATCCGACGCCTGTACGCGCAAGACTGAATGCAATGTTGGATCCCAGGCCTCCCAGTCCTGCGACGGCAGCCCCCGACCGGGCAAGAATTTCCTGCGTCTCAGGGCCATGCCTTTCCGCCAGCGCTTTCTTCAGTTCTTCTCTTGTGACCATATTTCAGCCCCCTCCTACAAAACTGACTACTTCCATACTGTCGCCGTCTTTTATCACGGTGCTCTCATAGGCGCTCTTCGGGACAATCTGTCCGTTTTTTTCCACGGCGATCCGGTTCGTCCGGTATCCCTTCGCGCTGACATATTCCATAACTGTCATCTCTTCCGAATATGCCTCTTCTGCTCCATTTACACGTATCACGATATGCCGCCTCCCTTCCCGGCCGGACGTCCGAAACCCTTTCATTCCCCAAATCCATCACAAAAAACTTTCACAGGAAATAAAAAAGGTTCACGAAAGAATACACCCGCGGTGGTGCACCCCTTCGTGAACCTCTGATTCACTCTATGTCCGGCAATATTCATTTCTGATGTTCAGACAGCCCATATCACATCAGAATCTTCCGAATCAGATATCGGCTATCCCTGTAAACAAAAAGCAGGAAATGGATAAGCCATTTCCCGCAGCTTTTCGATATGATCCCTACGTTGGCATTATCCAAATCAGGTTTCGGGTCGAAGTTTTCAACTTCCTCTCAGCCTGTCTGCAAGCTCCCCGTTTTTCGATTTACAGTTTTAAAGTTGTTAAACTTTAAAAGCAGGGGATGAGAGAATCGAACTCCCACCAAAGGTTTTGGAGACCCCTATCATACCATTTGACCAATCCCCTGTACTGACATTGCTCTTCGCAAGTCACTAGTACAGTATACTTTGTAACAGGGGATTTGTCAACAGCTTTTGTAAGAATTTTTGCCAAACCCGGCGCGGCTTCTGTTTGCCGCGCCTGATATCATTCCGCCTGCTTTTCAAGCACAACACACTGAAATTCCCTCAGTTTAAGCTCTCCTTCGCAGACTGCTCCGCTGTCCGCGTCGGTCCATCTTCCGATTCCTTCCACACTGACCGGCTCATTATTAAAATTCATTACAAACACGAGCTTTCTTCCATCTCCTGTCCGCTCCGCAGCCGTCACTCCATACGGCAGCTCTGTTCCCAGCGCATTTTTCAGTCCGGCCTCTTCAAACACATCTTTATAAAACGCTCTCAGAAACGCGGTGTCCGCCCCTGCCGCAAGATAATACGCCGATCCTTTTCCGCAGGAATTTCTCGTCACCGCCGGGCATCCCGCGTAGAAATCGCTCTCATAGACGGATAACACTTCTGTTCCTTCTTTCGCGCGGCCGATCTCGCACAGACAGCGGGCGGGATACTCTGTTCCTTTATAGGAAAACCTGTTTTCAAATTCTTCAGACGGCGCGTCAATCTCCTCTTTTACAATTCCCAGGACATCTTCCAGCGGATGACGTCCCGTAAAGCAGAGATCCGTCTCATTCACTTCACCGCTGAAGCATGTCGTCACAAAAACGCCTCCATCCGATACAAATTTTCTTACCTTGTCCGCCCAGCCTTCTTTATACATGTAGTTTAAAGGCGCGGCAACAAGCCTGTATCCGGTAAGATCCGCATCCATGCTGACAAAATCCGCCTCTATTCCCGCCTCCCAGAACGCTCTGTAATGCGCGAGGATCCAGTCTGTATATTTCAGGTCCAGGCGGGGTCCCTGCGTATCCTCAACTGCCCACCAGTTTTCCCAGTCAAATATAACTGCCGCCTCCGGCCGGTTCACTGTTTTATCAACGACAGAGCTCAGCCGGGCCAGTCGTTCTCCGACCTCTGCCACATCATGGAATGTGCGGGTATTTTTTCCGTTTCTGTGATCAAGCACAGCTCCGTGAAATTTTTCAAATCCGCCCCGCCCTTTGCGCCACTGAAAATACTGAACAGAATCCGATCCGTGGGCGATCGCCTGCATACATGAAAGCATATGCATGCCGGGCCGCTTAAGCGGATTGTATTCTCTCCAGCTGATCCCGGACGGAGTGCTCTCCATAAGGAGGAACGGCTCTTTCTTAAATGAGCGCATTATATTATGGTTTGCCGCCGCCTTGACGGCCGTCGGGACCTCATCTTTCGTTTTATGCCAGAACGGATAATTATCCCATGATATAATGTCAAGTCCGCGCGCCATTCTGTTGTAGTCCAGCCCTTTGAAAAAATACATGAAATTCGCCGTTGCCGGAAGATTCGACTCCTCTTTCACCGTCCTGATCTCCATCTCGCAGAAATCGGCGATCTGCTCTGTGGAAAATCTTCTCCAGTCCAGTACGAGAGCCGTGCTCGTCGTCTCCCCGTACGGACCGGGGCTGTGAATCTGTTCCCAGTCTGTATACGTATGACTCCAGAAGTAATTCCACCATGCGCTGTTCAGATTATCGAGCGTTTTGTATTTTTTCTTAAGCCATTCCCGGAATGCCGCCTGACAAAGTTCGCAGTGGCATGTAGAGTCGCCGAAATTTCCGCCCAGCTCGTTTGAGATATGCCACAATATGACATTCTTTCTCCCGCCGAATCGCTTTGCCAGAACTCTGTCGATTTCCGCCGTCTTCCTGCGCATCACAGGAGATGTATAGCAGAAATTGTGCCTTTTTCCGGGAAGATTTCTTCTGCCGTCAGCCTGCACCTGCATCACCTCGGGATACTTCTCTGTCAGCCAGTGCGGCATGGCCCCCGTCGGTGTCGCAAGAACCACCTGAATATTTTCCTGCTCCAGCCGTGTAATAATATGATCCATCCAGTCCAGCTCATAACGTCCTTCTTCCGGCTCCAGCGCGGCCCAGGCAAATATACCCAGGCTCACGCAGTTCACGCCGGCCGCTTTCATGAGCCGCACATCTTCTTCAAATACTTCCGGACAGCCAAGCCACTGATCCGGATTATAATCTCCGCCGTGTAATATATGTCCGCCTAACATTGCACTCTCCCTTTCTGCCGAATCCGTAATTCAGCCGCTGCGTCCCGCGCCCGGGCGCCTAGATTCCTCTGAAGCTGAATGTAAACTCCATCTTCTCTGACACATCAAGCAGGTATTCCGGATGCGTCGGAGACATCCAGCTGTCGTCTCCGCCTACGCCCATCTGTCCGAGCGCGGCGCGGACTACTGTATAATGCACCTGCGGAAGTTCATACGGATGCTTTGCGTTTTCTATCTCATGAGGAGTATACGGAAGCGCCGAGAACATCATCGGGCCGGTCTTCTCATCCATCTCGAAAAGCATGCCTCTTCCTTTCCTGTCTGTGACGGCCGCCCAGCGTACGCCCTGCTTTGCTCCGCACTCCTGCGGCACAATATACTCCGCCATATTGTCTTTTACAAGATTTTCATATATTCCGAGCTTTGCGCTGTCCATTCTGTCCGCATAGGTTTCGGCAGGCCCGAGGCCGTACCATTTCACATGATCGTAATCTGCGTCGAATTTGAACATTACGCCAAATTCCGGCATATCGCCCAGTTCTTTTACCGGGTCATAGGAAAGCGTCGTCTTTACGCGTCCGCTGCCGTCCACTTCATATGTCAGCGCGCATCTGCTTGCCGGAGTTGTCGGCAGAAGGTATGTGTATTTTACCCTGACAAGGCCTTTTTCCTCTTCTACTTCCGGCTCAAATATTGTGCAGCAGTCTCCCAGATAATCTTTATGAGCCGCATACAGACTCGCGATCTTCCACTGCGCGTAACGTTTCGGCATCTGGCTTCCCTGATCATTGTCGATCGGCGCTCTCCAGAAATTCGGCTTCGGAATCTCTTTGATCATTTCTTTTCCGCCATAACGATATGACACGAGCCCTCCGTCAAGCACGGAAAAAATAGCGTCAAAACTTTCTCCTCTTACGCCGATATTATGCTTGCTCCTTATAACAGTAACCGGTTTTGCGCAGACTGCTTTTTCAGACCTGACTTCGTATACATACTGGCCGAATGCCATTTCGTGGCCCGCCGGCGCCCAGGTTTTCTCTTCTTTAAGTCTGAAAGACACCGTTACCGCATACTCTCCAGGCGCTGTTTCTTTTTTCACCGGAAGATCATAAGTTTTTCTGCTTAACGGAGCTGTATCCGTGGCAAGCCGCGCTTTTCTGATCTCTTTTCCGTTTCTGTGCACGGTTACAATGCAGTCGAATGTATCTGTATTCACAAACAGATTCTTATTTGTCACGGTCACCTGATCTTCTGTAACCTCCGCCGTGATATTCTGATAATTGTATTTTACATCCTGCATCTTCGGAGAAGCCTGTCTTTCTCCGCCGTAGGCGATTCCGTTCGCGCTGAAATTATAGTCTGTCGGATGATCGTCAAAGTCGCCGCCATACGCCTGAAATTCATTGCCGTACCGGTCTTTTTTGTAAAGAGTCTGATCAATATAATCCCATATAAATCCGCCCTGATACAGAGGTTCCGTATCCGTCAGATCCGTATACTTGTGAAGCGCCCCGCAGGAATTGCCCATGGCGTGCGCGTACTCGCAGCAGATAAACGGCTTGCTGCGGTCGTTCTGCAGAAATTCCTTAATCTTTTCCACCGGCGGATACATCTGGCTTTCCATATCGCTTGTATCATTATAGCTGCGGTCGCGGAATACGCCCTCATAGTGCACCAGACGGTCCGGATCTTCCCTGCGGAAGAACTGTGACATTTCAAAAATATCCTTTCCGCCGTAAGACTCATTTCCGCAGGACCAGATCAGGATGGAAGGATGATTTTTATCTCTCTGATACATGGAGTTCGCCCGGTCAAGCAGCATATCCAGCCATTCCGGCTTATCCTTCGGCACAATATATTCATAATCTCCTGTCTGCTCGGCCGTATCCCACGTACCGTGGGATTCCAGATTCGTCTCATCCATCATATACAGCCCGTACTCGTCGCAGAGTCTGTAGATAAGAGACGCGTCCGGATAATGGCATGTGCGGATCGCGTTTATATTGTTCTGCTTCATAATTCTCAGGTCTGTGCGCAGCTCTTCCTCAGATACATTTCTGCCGCTTACAGAGCTGAATTCATGTCTGTTCACTCCTTTAAACACGATTCTCTTTCCGTTCAGCGTCATGATGTTGTCTTTCATCTCAAACCGGCGGAATCCGGCCTTTTCCGGAATAATCTCGCACAGAGCCCCGTTCTTGTCATATACCTCTATTGTAATATCATACAGATAAGGTTCCTCCGCGCTCCAGAGCTTTGGTTCCTGCACCGTCCAGGACCATACGCATCCGTCCGCAAGTTCCTTCTCTTCTTCAAAGCAGACGCTTCCCCCGCGTGACAGACGGATGCGCGCTTTTCCTTCTCCCCACACATTCGCGCTGATTTCAAGCACGCCCTCTTTCAGAGTTTCATCCGGCACCGCGCGTATACGGAGATCTCTGATATGCACGTCGGGTACAGTGTAAAGATATACATCTCTGTAAATTCCCGAGAAACGGAAGAAGTCCTGATCCTCGCACCAGCTGCTTGCAGTCCATTTGAATACCTGAGCGGCAAGCTTGTTTTCGCCCTCTTCCACATAATCTGTAAGCTCGAATTCAGACGGTGTAAAGGAATCTTCACTGTAGCCGACAAATTTACCGTTGAGCCAGACGGCAAGGCCGCTCTCCGCCCCCTGGAACGAGATAAAGAGCCTCTTTCCTTTCATATGTTCCGGAACGTTAAAGTACTTCACATAGCTTGCCACAGGATTGAAATGCTCCGGAATCTCTCCCGGGCGGATATCTTCTCTTCCCTCCCACGGATACTGCGTATTGGCATACTGAGGCGCGTCATATCCTTCCATCTGAATATGGGCGGGGACCCGGATGTCATCCCAGTCAGCGCAGCAGTAATCCGGCTTTTCAAACCCCGGTACAGCAGAGCCGTATGTCTTTGCATAATGAAATTTCCACAGTCCGTTAAGACTCTCTGTAAAACTGGAAGACTGATCGCAGACTTCCTCCTCCGACGCGTAATATATATGATCCGAATGCGCGTCCAGCCTTCCGTCACGGAAATACCGCGGGTCTTTAACTTTGGCGTAATCAAATGTTTTCATGATAATCTCCTCCTTGTAATTAATTAATCTGCTTGTCATGGTTTTATTATACTGCATATAGACGTCTTTTTGTGTAATATGTTAAAATAAAGAATATAAAATTTCGAAACAGGAGGATGCCTTATGCCGATTTTATTCCGAAGCCACCCGGTAACCGAACCATATACTTTTGAATCCATAGGGCGGAACTGGAGACAGGAAAATGTATCCCGTCCCGCGGGGTATCCGTTCTACCATTATCTGCAGACAGAAGACGGCTCCGGCACGGTGACTACTTCCGCCGGCGTCTTTTCACTGCATAAAAATGAGGGGCTTCTTATCGCCCCTTTTCTCCGTCATTCCTATGAAGCCGACTCCGGCACATGGCTTACGATGTTCGCAACCTTTACGGGCACAGCCGAAAGAAGCATCCCCGCAATCACCGGAAACAGACAGGTGATCCTTGTATCTCCCGAGCAGGGCGTCCGTATCGCCGACACCCTTAACATGTGCGTCGATCTGTACACCTCTCCCACATTGGACCAAAGAGCTCTCTCCGTCAGCTGCTATGCGCTTCTGATAGACATCGCGGGCTTTAATTCTGTAAACAGCCTTTCTTCCGAACCCCTGTACTGCCGTTATGTTCTCCCCGTAATAAAAGAAATCGAAATGAATTACGCGTCCGCGCTCACCGTTGAATCGCTGAGCAGAAGCGTATACATTACCCCTCAGTACCTTACGCGGCTTTTCCGCCGCTATCTGAGCTGTTCGACATACGAATATCTGACTTCATTCCGAATCAGCAAGGCAAAAGAGATTCTTATCACCAGTCCTCGGCTGGAAATACAGGCCGTAGCGCATCTTACCGGTTTTGCCGACGCCAGTCATTTCATTTCTGTTTTTCGCAAAGTAGTCGGATTAACTCCTCTGGATTTCCGCAAAATGAATTAAAGTGCAGAAAGCATTAAGGCCAGCCAGCCGTCCGCCGGCAGGCCGCAAAAAAAGAGGCCGCCGCTATATGCGGCGAACCTCCTAAGTTTTTTTGAATTATTTTACAGCGCCTGTAATACCTTCTGCGAACTGTTTCTGCAGGACGAAGAATACGATCATCGTCGGCACGGAACAGAACAGGACGCCGACCATCAGCATACCGTAATCCGTTGTATATCCGGATGACATGTTTGCGATCAGCATGGGCATTGTCTGCGCCTCAGGCATTGTCATGATTACCTTCGGCCACAGGTAAGCATTCCATGCGTTCATAAATGTGATAACTCCTGCCGCCGCGTATGTAGCCTTCATCATCGGCATATACATGCGGTAGAAGATCTGGAACTCGTTCAGTCCGTCAATACGGGCTGCCTCCATAGTATCAACCGGGAAATTCCTGGAGTTCTGACGGAACATCATAATCAGGAACGGAGTTGAAATGGCAGGCAGGATAAATCCCCATACACTGTTCAGAAGCTTCAGGCCTGAAAGCATCTTGAACAGCGGGATCATTGTAGCAACCTGCGGAATCATCATAGCCAGAAGCAGGATAGAGAACAGACGGTCTTTCCACTTATCATGATACAGCTCGAATCCGAAACCTGCCAGTGAACAGATCAGAATCGCCAGAATCGTCTGTACTACCGCATAGAGGAAAGAGTTCCCCATTGCCCGCCACAGATCATAATTCGCGAGCAGGGTCTGGAAATTCTCGATCAGATGTGTGCCGATCGTGATCTTTCCGCTTGCCACATCAAACGATGTGTTTGTTGCCGCGGAAATCATCCAGTAAAACGGGAACACCGAAATGAACGATACAATGATCAGGAATATATATGTAGGGATCAGCCTTCGCTGAATCATGCTTACGTTCTTTTTCTCAGTCACGTGTATCACCTACTTTCAAATTGATAAATGCCAGGATCGCTACGATGATGAATACGAAGAAGCACATTGCCGTCGCATATCCGAAGTTCGAAACCGCACCCTGTCCGAATGAGTTGTTGAAAATGTAGTGCGACATGGTAATCGTTGAGTTCGCCGGTCCGCCGTTTGTCAGGTTGACAGACTCGTCGAACAGCTGCAGCGTACCGTTGATGGACATAATGAATGTCATGATGATCGTCGGTCTAAGCAGCGGAACCGTAATCTTCCAGAATGTATTCCATCCGTTCGCGCCGTCAATCTTTGCAGCCTCATATACAGAATACTCGATATTCTGCAGTCCGGCCAGATAGAATACCATGTTGTATCCCGTCCATCTCCAGATCAGGGCGATGATAATAATAATTTTAGCGCTTGTGGAATTCCCGAGGAAGTTATAATTCTTTTCCAGGATTCCCAGGTTTACGAGTATCGCATTTACCAGTCCGTCCGTTGCGAACAGGGACTTGAAAATCAGTGAATAGGATACAAGGGCGGTCGCACACGGAAGGAATACGCATGTACGGAAAAATCCCTTGAATCTCAGGTGCTGGTTGTTCAGAAGCTGAGCCAGCAGGATCGCAAGGATCAGCATAATCGGTACCTGAATAATCAGATACAGGAAAGTATTTCCGACAGATGTCAGGAACACTTTGTCCGAGAACATTCTCGTGTAGTTGTTAAAAATTGGATCATTCCAGTGCATGTTGGCACTGGAGCCTGTCTGCAGTGACATAATGAACGCCTGGATCATCGGCCAGAAAGCCATGATGGCGATCAGAATACTGGCCGGAGTCAGGAATACCCAGCCGGCTGCCGACTGCTTCCCGAGAAGCGTCATCTTCTTTTTCTGTTTCACTTTGGGGCCCCTCCTTTTGTCTAATAGACGGAGCGGGGGAACGGATTTCTCCGTCCCCTGCTCTGTCTTATCTCTCTCAGTGTTCTCTTTAATTTTGAGTAAGGATTAGTTGTTGCCCATCTCGAAGTTCAGCTGATCTTCTGCTTCCTGAAGAGCATCCATCGTATCCGCGCCGTTGATGATATTTACAATCGCTGTTCCGACGTAGTTACGTGCTGAATAGTGGTAATCGCTCTGCTCTACGATCTGTACGTTCGCGCCCATCTCAACGATGTCAGCGTAGATCGGCTGACCATTGAAGTACTCAACGCCTTCGTTGTAAACTTCTGTCTCGCCTGCCGGTGTGTATGTAGAGATAACGCCGCCGTCTTTCAGAGCATTGTCATATGTTGTTGTGCTGCTTCCGAATGTGTATGCAAGGAAATCCTTTGCAAGGTCAACATTGTGGCAGTTGGATGTGATATACAGGGAAGATCCGCCGTTACTTGCGTATCCTTCGCCGCCCTCAAGCGTCGGCATGGATGTGATTTCCCATTTACCGCTGTTTGCTTCTACTTTCTCGATCGTCGGAAGGATCCAGTTACCGTTCATAACGCCTGCAACCTGATCGCCCTGGATCGCTTTGTCTGTGTAGTCAGACCAGCTGTTCGGCATAAGCAGTGTGCCGTCTTTCGCCATCTGCACAAGCATCTCAACGATTGTCACGAGTGTCTCGTTCTCTGTGATGTACGGTTTGCCGTCCTTGAACTGGGAAACGCCCTCAGCCTGCATCATCATGTACGGAAGGTCGTTTCCGTCGCTGTTCATGCAGAGAAGCGCCTTGCCTGTCTTGTCATATACAGCCTTGCCGATCTCCATGAACTTGTCCCATGTACAGCCTGTCAGATCGTCGATCGTGTATCCCGCCTCTGCAAGAAGGTCTGTACGGTATGCGCATACAACCGTACCATTGTCTACCGGTACGCCGTAGTGCTCGCCGTCGATTGTGGAATAATCAAGTTTCTCAGCTGCGAAATCATCCCAGTTGATGTCAATGTCACCGAGCGGAGTCCATGCGTCCGGATAATCAGCTACGTATCTCTGAATGTAGTGATCCTGGAACAGAACCAGATCCGGAAGGTTGCTGAAATCGCCTGCGGATGCAGCTGTCGTAACCGCCGTCTCAACGTCTGCCGATGCAGCCTGCTCAAGAATTTCCAGTTCAAAGTCTTCATTCACATTCTCTTTGTAGTCCGCTGCCGCCGCCTCAAGAGCCGGAATGTTGAAAGCCGGATCCCACGCGAATACTGTAAGTGTATTCTCGTCTCCGCCTGCAGCGCCGCCGCCCTTTTCATCTCCTCCACCGCAGGCAGCAAGTGAGAATGCCATAACGCCTGCGAGCAAAACTGAAAGTGCTCTTTTTTTCATATTACTTACCTCCTATCTGATGCTTCTCTTTTCTCGTTCCGAAACATCCTATGAAGTTATTATACTAAGCCATGATTTACATGTGTTTGCATTTTCACACACATGACGTGCATTTTCAACCATCCTTATCAATTGTGCACTATTTTATCTTTTATATTTCCATTTTTTTGTAAATTAGTATCATATATTTTTCCAAATGCCCCGGCATTTATTCCAAATATATCTTTCCCGGACATATTCTTCTGACCGCATTGATCATTTCTTCATCAAGATCAAGCAGTATTTTTATCTTTTTCCCGTTTTCCATTATAATCATTGTATAATACGGAACGGCGTCATCATATGAAGTATAATCGTACTTCTTCAGTCTGACGCTGCCTCCTTTAATCCGGTATTTCGCCACCTTTTCGTGCCAGTTCGGCGCTATAACTTCAAGCTCCTGCAGATTAAGCATATGAGCGCGCTTCCTGTGCCTCCGTCCCAGGATGACGTCAATCGCGAAATTCACGCCCTCCACGGTATATTCGTATTCTTTCTGGCTGAAAACATCATATATAAAGTACATGCCGACAAGAAGAAAACCCGAAAGCATGAATCCTCTGGAGAAGAAAATCCCCATAAGCACAAACAGTACCCCCAAAAAAATCATCAGGCCTTTAAGAAATCCCGTCCCGGGCTTTTTCTTTCTTGTGACCTGCTGTGTAACTTTAATTCCATTCATCCTCTTACCATCCTTTCTCCGGGTGCACGCGGAATTTTAATATCTGCTGCTCATAATTTTCCGGGCGCTTTCTCCACTCTTCCGGAGAAACCCCGGTTACACGCCGGAAATTACGGTTAAATGTAGATATTACCGAAAAGCCGCTCTTCGCCGCTATAATCGCCACGGGATCATCTGTCTTTCTGAGGAATTCACAGGCGGCGCGTATCCGGACTGAATTAATATATTCCAGCGGACTCATTTTCATATTGGATGAAAAGATTCTCCGGAAATGCGTTTCGCTGATGTGAGCCCAGGCGGCGATATCGCTTACCTTAAGAGGCTCGTCGTAATGTTCGCTTATATAGTCCAGAATACGGAAAATGAGCTGGCCGCCGTTCACCCCCCCTTTTGCGCTTTCCTCTGTTTTCGGCATATATGCTCCGTTAATTCTTGCCACTTCCGCCAGAAGCGCGATCATGAGCCCCTCAGCCTCCTCCTGGCAGTATTTTTTTTCATCCCGCATCACATTCATGATTTCCCTGATAAAACCGGCGATCCGCGGATAACTTGTATTTTCCGAAAAAATCGCGCGGCTGTTTATTTTCCGCTTCAGCTGTCCCGCGCGCACTGCCCCGGCGGAAGACCGGTCCAGGAGCAGATCAATATCAACAAACAGATATTCCCAGCTGCTCAGCCTGTCGCCGGGAGAACTGTTTGTAGTGTGGAGATAATTTGCAGGTATTACCGTAAATTCTCCGCCCTTATACTCATACTCGCGTTCTCCGAGCGTCATAATCCCCGTACCTTCATAGCAGTACCCTATTTCCAGATAATTGTGAAAATGAAGATAATCTATTTCCCGTTCATATTTCTGCCGCCATTTTTCTCCCAGAAGGGCAAACAGCGCGCAGTTTTCCGGCATCTTATAATACCGGTATTCCGCCACCTGCTTCTTCTTTTTTCCCACAAGTGTTCCTCCTTTTTCCAGGATCCGCGCGGCATATGTCAGATGGGAGATGGCCCCCTCCGCTTTTACTCACTGTTTTTCACCGCATGCTGAGGCGGGAGCCATCTCCCGTCTGACATTTCTTACCTCTTTATAATCCTGTAATTATTTGCTCCGGCGATATATTCCCGGATCTTATATCCGCCTCTTCTGTTCTGGCCTCTATCGTTTCCTGCGCCTTACGCCCCTGCAGATACCGCTCTATCCGGCTTTTTACCGAATCGAAATCGAAAACGCCGTTTTCTGTTCTGTCAGTACATTTCATTACGCAGAGCATCCCGTTGTCCTCATACGGCCCGTACACATCGCCTTTATTCAGCTGCGACGCCGTCTGCCACCTCAAAGAATAAACTCCGCTCATCCCTTCTCCTGTATCCAGGGAATTCAGGGACAGCTCCTGCACTTCCACATCCGGGAACAGGCCGGCCAGTTCGGAAACCGAGTCCGTGCCTTCCATCGCTTTTCCCAGCTGCTGCGCCTGCGCGTACGTCTCCTGCCGGTTTGCTTCTGCATAAGGAAATTCCGCATAGAGTACAGTTACCCCGATTTCATAGGTAAAAGCTGCCGGACTGGAATCATAATATTGCCTGCACTCTTCTTCCGTCACACTGTCTCCCGACTCAATCAGGGCGTTCGTTACCTTTGTTTCAAGATTGGAATACCAGTATTTATAATACGCCTGTTCGTCATAATTCGTCAAACCGTAAACAGTTCCCTCGTCCGATTCCATCGTCTCTGATCTGGCGTCATTTTCCTGCTTCCTGTCCGCCATCAGTTCCTGATATGTATAGTCTTCTGTGACTGACAGTTCCACAGCCAGTTCCTTGAGTGTATAATTATACCTCAGTTCTTCCCGCACAAGCTCATCCAGCAATTCCCATGGAGCCGTACCGTCTGTCTCTGTCTGCCAGAAATCATCACTGTTCACCTGTTCCGTCGTATACTGCATATAGATCTGACTGCTGTATTCCTCTGCAAGCATCCTGTATTCCGCTTCCGATATCGGTTCATCCCCCACATAAAGCACTGCATCTTCCGATGACTCAGTTTTTTCTTCCGCCGGGTCATTTCCTGTTGTACATCCTGCCAGAACCAGCACAGCTGTGAGAATGGAAACCATCCTCACAGCTGCCGGAAAAGGCCGACTATTTAATCTGACCATAAATACTCCTAACCTTTTTAATGGATATAATCCTTATCTTTTTCTTCTTCTGACGCTTACCCCGCAGATAACCGCAAATGCCGCCGCGGAAATTACCACGTAAAGCATAACCGGCGAATTATCGCCTGTCTGTACCGCTCCCGGTTCATCTGTTCCGGACTGTCCCGGAGTTGTGCCAGGTTTGTCCGCCGCAGGTTTGTCTGTTCCGGGCTTATCTGTTCCGGGTTCGTCTGTTCCAGGCTCATCCGTTCCGGGTTCGTCCGTTCCAGGCTCATCCGTTCCGGGTTCGTCCGTTCCGGGCTCGTCTGTTCCCGCTTCAACAAGATTGTCGACTGCGGCTTTCAGATTTGCCAGAGCCTCATTCACCTGACCCTGTGTCGCGTCTGCATTGTCAAGTACGTCTTTCGCTGCATCCAGCGCCTCTGTCAGCGCAAGATAAGAATCTTCCGTATACTTGTCGGCATCCAGTGCCTCCGCGTCTTTGACCGCGTCTTCCAGCTCCGTCTTGTCAACAACCGGTTCTTCTGTATACTCGTTCGCACCGATGTCGTTCTTTCCGTCCGTCAGTGCGTTTCCAAAGTAATCAACTGCAGGTTTTTCCGCCTCGTTCGGAACCAGTTCATCAGCAACTGCCGACGGCGCGCTTGCCGGCGCTTCCGGATGCTCAGCTCCCGCGTCGATCGCCGGTGAATCTTTCTGAATCATAAATCCGTCTGCTGTTCCCAGAGTCGTCTCTCCGTCCGCCCAGCTTCCGGCCGTGATATCAGTTACATCGGCAAACATCGGATCTTCGTATACCGCGTTCGCGTCATCCGCCGCGTTCCTGT
>CALWKB010000024.1 GCA_944381125.1 uncultured Mediterraneibacter sp.
ATAATATTCATATTATCCGCGGCGGAAGAAATAAATATGATGGGCACATCCGAAATTTTCCGGATTTCGCCGCACCAGTAATATCCGTTAAAAAAAGGAAGCGTAATGTCCATAAGAACCAGATGCGGATCATACCCGGCGAATTCCTGAAGTACATTGCGGAAATCCTTTACATACTCCGCCTCATGTCCCCACATTTTCATTTCCTGCCGTATCGCCTGCGCCATAGGCAGATCGTCTTCAACAATCAGAATTTTGTACATGCCGTCCTCCTTCAGGTGTCAGATAAAAGCCGCACAGCCTTCACCCCGGAATCCCTGAACAGGATCCAAGGCTGAATCTGTGCGGTTATGATAGCTGTTTATTCGTACTGATCAAGTATTTTCATCGCCTGATCCCCGTCTCCGCTGATAGCGAATCCGGTTTTTTCATAAAATCCGGCCATAAGGCGCTGATACTGCTCAGGGCCTTCATAGCCCAGCGGGGCAAGCCTGTACCCGACCGGAGCTTTGATAAAAGTCACTCTTTTCTTAGCCAGCTGATCAGTAATCTCATTTAAGCATACGCTTCCGTACCCTTTCCCCCGAAGGGAAAAATCAGTGACGTAAAACTCCAGTATTTTCGCCTTGGTCTTGCTCTCCAGGACATACTGCAGATGAAACACAGGAACATCTTTTTCAAAAACATCCACATTCTCTCCACGGTATATAAACTGCAGAATATGCGCGCTTTTGTCCGACAGAGTCACTGCCCGGAAATAGTCTTTTCTAATATATAATGGGATTGACATTTCTGCGCCTCCTCCCTGCTGCCGCTGCTATGCAGTCGGTTTCTTTGGTCTGGCAACCCGAAGCTGGACATTTGCGCCCAGAGGATTGATCACCACGCCTTTCGCCTCCGGAAAGAGCGCCTGCGGTATCTTATCCGCCGGAACTGCCGACAGTTTCATCTTTTTTCCTCTTGTGAACTTGTTAAGTTCAAGTATATCGGTAAAAATCGGCTGGAACATGCTTCCGTCTTTCTGCTTCAGAACAGGAAGCTGCCCGTTTTCCTCC
Organism: uncultured Mediterraneibacter sp.; assembly: GCA_944381125.1. Lineage (GTDB taxonomy): Bacteria > Bacillota > Clostridia > Lachnospirales > Lachnospiraceae > Mediterraneibacter. The sequence continues at coordinate 1,056 of CALWKB010000024.1, forward strand.
ATTGCAAGGATGTATGTTCCCTTCTGGTAATGCGCCAGCAGTTCTTCCTGCAGTTCCTTAAGTTCATCTGTCAGTTCCGGAGACGGAAGCCTCCGCAGCTCCTGCATAAAATATAATGCGGTCAGATGAAGCTCCGGATTTTCCAGAAGTTTTCTTCCGTCCTCTGTCTTTTCCTGGTTCTTTCTGACAACAAGCTCGGGAAGCTGAATGCTGATCGCCGTATCTGTCCCGTGATTTACCGCCAGACAGTTTACTCCCATCGTATAGAGACTGGTATAGAAAGCCAGAAGGACTTTTTCCTCCAGCTTTGCTACTCCCGTCTTATATTTCTTTTCATCCAGGTCTTTTGCCTTATTTTTCGCGTCTTCCAGTGTGTAGTATAAAAACACCTCGTCGTCATAAGTCTCTTCGTCGCAGTATACAAAAGGCATTTTTGTAGCCGCAGACATAATCACATATAATTCACCCGGATGCCGGAGCGCCTCCAGCGTCTCCTGTCTGGTAACTTTTGTCTGGTTCTCTTTCATGTTAGTTCTGTCCCTTTCTGATTAAACATTTCTTTTCCGGCAGCATTTTCGCAGACCGGAAACCGGTTTTTCCGGAAATTCTTTTCAAATTGCGGTATCCGGCGGTCAGAATATATTTTCCGCCAGTTCAAACACATAAGGAAGGAAAATAATGCACCCCGCAGCCACGGAGATAACCGCCGCAAACAGCACAGCCCCCGCGGCCGTATCTTTTGCCTTTTTTGCCAGCGGCTTCTTTTCTTCTGTTACCAGATCAACCACGGCTTCTACTGCAGTGTTGACCAGTTCCAGACCTGCCACAAGGGCAAAAAGCAGAAGACAGACGCACCACTCCAGAGCCGTAATCTGAAAAAGCGTACCCGCCGCAGTCACCAGAATAACGGCAGCGCAGTGAATCCTCATATTCCGCTCCTGACGAATCCCGGTCAGAATGCCTTCAAACGCATATCCGAAACTTTTTGACAATGGGTTTTTTCCTTCCTTCTTCATAGTCTCTGCTCCTGTAAATCAATTTTCCCGGGGAATTGTCCGCATTTATCCCCGGGAATTATTATAGCACAATATTCGAAACAGAAAAAGCAAATTCACTTCCTCGACAGCATATGCTTTATAAACACATACAGCACGATCACAAAGGCAAGCAGGTATCCGAATGCTCCCAGTGCCGGAATCCCCAGTACCTTTGGCGTCATCTCTGTCGTACAGATAATGCTGGAACTGATCAGAAGGGCCATGACCCACAGCCCCATAACGATGTTGCGCACCAGTCTTCGCAAAAGCTGAGCCAGGTCGTCTGTAACCTGCAGATCCAGATTGACTTTCGCCTGCCCTTTCAGATATCCGTGCATCATATCTGATATAAGAGACGGAATATCCAGCGCTTTCCTGAATGACTTCAGAACGCTTTTCCCGCTGCTTTTCAGTTCTTTTTTCAGATCAAAATTCCGAAAAAACTCTCCCGACATATGGGCTGTGGCAATCTCCACCATATTGATGTCCGGCGCGATATCCGCAAGCACGCCCTCCATGTGAGTCAGTCCCCGGGCAAGCATGGTCAGTCCGTGAGGCATCATTATTTTATTATTTTTCATAACTTCCATCAGGTCGGTCATGACTTCCGCCACATTGATCTCGCCCATCTGGACGCTGCCATATTTCATAAGAAGTCCGTCTATATCTTCGTAAAGCTTACGCTGATCCGGCCTGGATTTGAATTCTCCCAGCGCCAGAACGGCCTGCTGGATCAGTCCCACATCGCTGAGGGCGACGCCCTGCACGGCCTTCCCGATCATCTCCCGGTCATGCTCTGTCAGACGTCCCATCATGCCCATATCGATCCAGATAATCTTTCCGTCTCTGATTTTTACATTTCCGGAATGTGGGTCCGCATGGAAAAATCCGTCGTCCATAACCTGCTTGATATAATTGTCAACCAGCTTGCTTCCGATCTCCTTCAGGTCATATCCGTCCGCCAGCAGCGCCTCCTTGTCGTCAATCCCGCACCCGTCGATATATTCCATCACAAGCACGTGAACCGTGGTATACTGCTGATACAGGACAGGAGTCCCCACAAACGCCACTTCTTTATTCCGGCGGGCGAACTCTTCCATGTTGGAGGCCTCTGTAAGAAAGTTCATCTCATCTCTTGTCACGGACCACATCTCGTCCAGGACAAGATCCAGATCGGCCATCCCCTTGATGCTTACCGGCGGCATAAGTTTTACCGCCTTATGCAGAAGATCAATGTCTCTGGCCATCTTCTCATAGATGCCTTTTCGCTGGACTTTGACCACTACCTTCTCCCCGGTCCGCAGCACAGCCGCGTGCACCTGGGCAATGGAAGCAGAGCCCTGCGGCTCCTCCTCAATGGAAGAAAAAACTCTCTTCCACGAACGGCCGTAGGACTCTTCGATAACGTCCAGCACCTCCTGAAAAGGCATGGGCGTCACTTCCGACCGAAGCCTCATAAGCTCGTCGCAGTACCGCTTCGGGAGAATATCCGAGTGCATGGACATGATCTGTCCCAGCTTGATAAAAGTAGGGCCCAGATCCTCCAGGATCATCCTCAGCTTTTCCGGCGTGACGCCTTTTGTAATATTATGTCTGCGGAGTACGGCAGTAATCTCACGCAGTCTTGAATTATATTCTATCGGTTCAATGCTGCTCATCTGACCTGTCTTCTGCTTCTTTCTTCTCAATCTGCTCTTTGAGGGCCGCAAGCTGCTCCGGAGTCAGCTTATCCAGCATCCCGGCAAGCTCTTCCGCCGTTGCTTCCCCTTTCCCGGCATTCATCTTTTCCTGCACAGTCTTTTTAATATTGTGTCTGAGCTCCTCATTAAGCACTTTGCCCTGCTCCACGGTAAGCTCTCCCTTTTCCACCATTTCGTCCAGCAGATCTTTTGATTTCTCCGCCGTAACCGCAACTGCTCCAATGCCTGCAAGCAGAAGTTTTTTTACATTTTCTCCAAAGCTGTCCATAAGTCCTGGCTCCTTTCTGTCCTCTCACGTTGATTTCTGTCCGGCAGAACATCTTTTCTTCCGGAACTTACAGAATAATTTTACCCCTTTCTGACCGTTCCGTCCAGTATTTTTACAGCTTCCAGACCGTCTCGTCCCCGCAGATATTGCGGATTTTTATCCGGAGCGGTTTCCTTTTGGTATATATTTTCCCGTCCCAGAATTCTCCGGACTGCTTCCCGTCCCTGACCGCACGTCCGAACTTATCAATCCTGATTTCCGTATCTGAATGCCATACTCCACCATCCGCTGTACAGTCCGCGGAAATAAGATCTATCATCTCCAGTCCTTCATCACTGATGATAACAGGAATAAACTTTTTCCCCGGCCGTCTTTCAGCCTGTTCTCCTTTTCGGTTAAACGCATCTATCTTTCCCTGAACACGGTCGCTTGCGAAACGTTCTGCCGTCACGCAGAATCCTTCTCCTTCCGTCCGCCGCACTTTATCCACACGAAGCTGCGCGAAGTCCTCGATGACAACGTCGTCCAGCACTTCTTTTAAATCTCTCAGTTCAATATCCACCTCAGTCCGGTCGTTTTCTGCAATCAGTTTCTTTACTTCGCTTTCATCCGCAATATCCACATAATATATAATCACTTTTTTAATACTGCCGTCCAGATCAGGAAGTTCCTGGTAAATCAGACGATTTAAAAAGGCGCGGCTTAAAAAGCGCTCGCTGCCGTCGAGCAGATTCGGGAGGTATACCGGTGCTGTTCCCAGACGGCTGTCTGAAAGATACCCCGCCCAGAATGTTCCCGAAGCAGTAAAAGAATCCGGATCTTTTTCATCCGGAAGCATCTCGTCCTTCCCCGCTGTCTTCAGGCCCGGAATCAGTAATTTCAGTTTCTCCATTGTCTGAACCGGATTGCGGTACAGACGCACTCCGTCCTGAATCTCCATCACGTCGAAGCAGGCGCCGTTTGTCCGCAGCCGGTCTCTGGCTGTCTGTACAGAATTCATCCCGATGTCGCAGTGAATAAATCTGCGCCCCAGCCGGGCCGACACCGCGGCGGTCACTCCGCTTCCCCCGAAAAAGTCCGCCACAACCATTCCTTTGTCCGAAGAAGCCTTTATAATTTTCTCCAGCAAAGCCTCCGGTTTCTGCGTCGCGTAGTCCACACGCGTCTTTGACATGGAATTCTCATATGGAATGAGCCAGTAATCATTGTCAATCATGCCTGCGTCCGGATAATAAGTACGCCATTTCCCGGCGTCAAATCTTTTTCTGCACACGCGCCCCTTCTCATCTTTATCCCGGAAATGACTTTTTATGTATTCCTCCGTATATGGAACCCTGGCTCCTTCTGCGTTAAAATAAGCGTCCCTGTTTTTCCCGTAGCAGAAAATTGTATCGTGCTTTGGCGCGAACCGGTCATCCGGCCTTCCAAGAGTAGAATAGCACCAGATGATTTCATTGCGGAAATTTTCTTCACCGAAAATTTCATCCAGAAGGATCTTAACATAATGGCCGATATGATAATCCAGGTGGACATATATGACCGCAGTCTCGCTCATAATTGATTTGATCGCCATGAGATTTTCATACATCCAGTTCAGATACTTCTCTTTCTCCCAGACATCTCCGTACATTTTTTCCTCAAAAGAGCGCAGTTCCTCCGCGTCCATCTCCCGCCCCGGTTTTGCCCTTCCGGCCACTTCCCGCACACTGCGCCGGATATATACTTTTTTCGCGTAATCTGCTCCGCTGGCAAAGGGAGGGTCTATATAAACCAGATCCGCCTGTATCCCTTTCTCCCGCAGATACGCGCAGGCCGCGACACACTCCCCGCGGATCACAAGATTGCCGCTTTCCGCCTGTCCGACGGTCTCCTGCAGTTCTGCTTCATACAGAGGCATCCCTCTTTCCAGATGTTTTGACACGTCGTCCGCTCCTTTATACCGGAGCACCCGGCTGAAGTTCTGCAGCACAGCCTGCCCTGTCACTGGTTCCGGCACAAAAGGTACATATTTTACCGGCATATTTTCCCCTCCTCTCCAAAAAATACCCGGATCGCTTCCCACGCGGTTCTGATCCGTTCGGACTCTGACAGCGTGTCTTCCAGGTACAGATACGCAAAACGCTCATATCCGAACGCTTCGTTGTTTCTTCTGACAAATTCCGTCTCCATAAAATGCCTTCTCTCCCGGAAAAAACGGCTGTCTGCGTACAGCTGTCCTTTTGTTTCCACAATAAGCGCTTTGTATATTTTTTCGTCTTTTCTCTTCAGAATCACAAAATCCGGAGTGTATCTCCCCACATACATCTGCCTGTCTTTGTCTTTTGTATAACACCGGATCTGAAATTCCGTCATGGAGCTGTCTCCGTTATAATAGACTTCCACTCCCATTTCTTTTATCTCATTAAATGTAAAAATTTCTTTTAAAAATGTCTGTTCAAATTTACTGTCCAGCCGGTAAGGAAGATAATGAAATCCCCTGTCTTTTCCCGGATGAGATGATATTTTCTGCTGAATCACCTCTACAATTGCTGTATTTTCCGTCTCCCTGGCAAGCGCGAGCAATTCCTGTTCTTTTTCCGTAAGAGTCAGTTCCCCCGCATCATCCTGTATAATTTTTTCTACAATTTCCGGCGGCGGATAATACTGATTTGGCGTATCTGTCCGGATTTCCTCTGTACAATTTTCTCTCTTCAAAAGACGCGCGCGGGTATATACCAGCTCTTCTTCCACAGTAAAACCGCTTTCCCGGAAGAAAGCTGTCCGGATCTTCGCCTCCACTTTCCTGCGGTCATAAAGAGAACTGAAGCGCCGCACGCCCTCCCGGTCAAAATAAGTGATCTTCCGGAACACCTGTTCCAGTGCCGCTTCCTGTTCTTTCAGCTGTTCCACAGACACAAAGCCAAAAGAAGATTTGACAAGCCAGGAGAGCCATGGATAAAATACCGCCGGCTCTGATCCTCTCTCCCGGTATATCACTTCCGTTTTTACCGTTTCCATATCCGCAAGCTCGGCCGTCTTTACTACATTGCCCTTCTTTTCCCCGTCCGCGCAGGCCAGAATCTTCTCCCCGATATCCGGAGTTTTTTCCAGAGTATATTCTTTCCACCTCATCTGAAGCTGATAAAAATCCAGCTCCGGCAGTTTCAGCACCGCAGTCCGGTCATACCTCTTCAGCTTCCGGCGGCTATTATCCGTCTCACAGAATTCCCGCAGTGAAATATGCTGCTCCCGCATAAGCTGCGCATTCAGCTTTTTCGCATTGCCTTCGTTCAGGTAAATCAGCGCTGTCTCCGGACGGTCTTTTTCCACCTGCCGCAGGCACCGGCAGGACGTCTGAAGCACCATATTCCGGGGACAGTCGCCCTCCTGTGAGAGGACAATTCCCGTCAGGCTGCGGCAGTCCCACCCCTCTTTTCCGATCTGGACAAGCAGCACGATACGGACCGGCGAATCCGGCTGATCCAGCATATCAAACTGCATCTGCCAGTCAGCTCCCTGCGGATATTTTCTGTTGCCTTTGTGAAACTTCAGAATCGCTTCGGGTCCGATATTATACTCCGCCAGAATCCGTGCCGCAACCGGATATACGATTTCCTCACATTTTTCAATGGAGCCACAGTATATTCCCAGTTTCGCGCTCAGTCCGCCGCCATAAACGGTGTCTTTATACATATCCATAAATTCCCGCACGCCTTCTTCTATGATTTCTTCGGCATCCGGAGCATCCGATATTCTTACCGCAGGCTTTTTCAGGAAACTGCCCACCGCCTGTGCCAGAGGATAATAGTATACAACATTTGTAATTTCCGAAGAGGCCACAGAAAGTTCTCTGCCTGCCGGGATTTTTTCCGCCTTTTCCAGATAAGGCGTGCCGGAAAATCCGATCACTGAATTCAGCGTCCGGTTTTCCGCCCAACGGTTGATCACCGCTCTCAGCTTGATCTCATCCCTTACCGCATGGTGAACTTCATCTATGAATACGGAAAGCGAAGGGAGCTTTCCTATCAGATTTCTCAACTCATTTGCCTGGCGGTCTCTTTCATCTGTATCTGAGTCCAAAATCGACAGCTGTCCCTCTTTTTCCTGTATACGGTCAAGAATCACTTTTTCCGCATTTGTCACAGCCACGAGCCCGAACAGATCAGACAACGGCTGATGAGAAGCGATCTTCTGTACATTTGGATTTCTTGTTCTGTTTGACTTTCTTCCTGTTTTACTCTGATCCAGCACTTCAAATATAATCTTACGCTTTATCTCTCCCGCAGACGGTTCCGGAAGCACCCACGAAGGATCGAATTTCTGTATCGTCTTCAGACTGGGAACAACCGAAGATTTCAGGCCCGACGGCGCAAAAATAATAAAATTGCGGGCAAATACCGGATTCTCCGGCTCGTTATATGCAAAATACAGCTCCAGGTAAATAAACGCCGCCATCAGCCATGTCTTTCCTGCTCCCATCGGAAGACTGAAAAGATATTCCGTATATGTTACTCCATAAAAAGCATCCCGGAAAAACTGCCGGCAGTTTACCTGCTCCGGTTTTTTTGACAGCAGTTCTTTTAAAGCAGGAGACACTTCTTCCCCGGCGTCGTTTTTCAGGGAAGCATATTCATAAAGAGCTGCCGCCGCAGGGTCATGTTCAAGATACTTCCGCACATCTGACGCCAGCGGTATTGCTTCAAGATCCAGGTTGTTAAATGCTCCGCTGCAAAAAAGAGCGGCCAGAGATCTGTTCTCACAGCCGATCTTGAGAAATAAATATGTTTTAACCGCTTCAATCTGGGGACCTCTCAGCTGTCCCTTCTGAACAATATATTCTATTACTTCGCCTGCCGCGCAGTCCCCTGACGAATACCATCTGTCTCTGGCGTCTGTTATCATCCTGTAAAACATCAGGAATCCCTCCTGTATTAAAATGCATCCCGTCAATTTCAGTGATACGCTTATTATCTATATATGATATAAAAATGTCAATAGCTTCATACTTGAACTTCAACCCTCTGCGTCCCAAATAAAGACAGACCGTCGTACAAAGTACGACAGCCTGTCTTCTTATATTTACCGAAACGGTATTTTTTTATCCTGTCTGATTAAGCGTTCTTCTGAGCGATTGCTGCCTGTGCCGCTGCCAGTCTTGCGATCGGCACACGGAACGGTGAGCAGGATACATAGTCAAGACCGATGCTGTTGCAGAATTCTACAGAGCTCGGATCTCCGCCATGCTCGCCGCAGATACCTACGTGCAGTTTCGGGTTAACCGGCTTGCCGAGGTCGATTGCCATCTTCATCAGTTTGCCGACACCTGTCTGATCCAGTTTTGCAAACGGATCGTTCTCGAAGATCTTCGCGTCATAGTAAGCGTCAAGGAACTTACCAGCGTCGTCACGGGAGAATCCGTATGTCATCTGTGTCAGGTCGTTTGTACCGAAGCAGAAGAAGTCAGCCTCTTTTGCGATCTCGTCAGCTGTAAGGGCAGCTCTCGGGATCTCGATCATTGTACCAACTTCGTACTCAAGATCGCTGCCTGCTGCCGCGATCTCAGCGTCTGCTGTCTCAACAACGAATTTCTTCACATATTTCAGCTCTTTGATATCGCCTACGAGCGGGATCATGATCTCCGGTTTTACATTCCAGTCCGGATGAGCTTTCTTCACGTTGATAGCCGCACGGATGACAGCTTTTGTCTGCATCTTCGCGATCTCCGGATATGTTACCGCCAGACGGCATCCACGGTGACCCATCATCGGGTTGAACTCGTGCAGGCTGTCGATGATCGTCTTGATCTGCTCTACAGTCTTGCCCTGAGCGTCAGCCAGTTTCTTGATGTCCTCTTCCTCTGTCGGAACGAACTCGTGAAGCGGCGGATCAAGGAAACGGATCGTTACCGGGTTGCCCTCAAGAGCCTCATACAGCTTCTCGAAGTCTCCCTGCTGCTCCGGAAGGATCTTCTCAAGAGCTGCCTCTCTCTCTTCCTCTGTCTCAGAGCAGATCATCTCGCGGAATGCGTCGATCCTGTTGCCCTCGAAGAACATATGCTCTGTACGGCACAGACCGATGCCTTCAGCGCCCAGCTCGCGTGCTTTCTTCGCGTCAGCCGGTGTATCAGCGTTTGTGCGGACTTTCATTGTTCTGTACTTGTCAGCCCAGTCCATGATGCGTCCGAACTCACCGGCGATCGTAGCGTCTACTGTCGGGATGATTCCGTCGTAGATGTTACCTGTTGTACCATCGATAGAGATTGCATCTCCCTCGTGGAACTCTTTTCCGCCAAGTGTAAATTTCTTGTTAGCCTCGTCCATAACGATGTCGCCGCATCCGGATACGCAGCACTCACCCATACCACGAGCAACAACAGCTGCGTGAGATGTCATACCACCACGGACTGTCAGGATACCCTGAGCGC
>CALWKB010000025.1 GCA_944381125.1 uncultured Mediterraneibacter sp.
GACAGTATGATTTCACTGAGCGCCGGGAGATGGAGACGAAGGGAAATTATTATTATCTCTATAACAACGTGCTTTTTGTTACACTGAATACCGGAGCGTATCCGGGCGGCAATGATGCGGAAAACGCAGACAATCCGAATGTACCCAGCGCTTCAAAGGACAACTCTGAAGCAGAGGCAATGGTGGAGAATTTCAGAACTACGCTGAGCGCGGCGACGTCCGAATATACGGGGCAGTATCAGTGGCTGATCGTAACACATCATAAATCCACCCAGACGGTGGCGAAGCATGCGGCGGATTCCGACATTGAGAACTACGTGGACGCGGGATTTGAGAAAGTGATGGATGAGTTTGACGTTGATTTCGTCCTGGGCGGACATGACCACGTATATTCCAGAAGTTATGTGCTGAAAGACGGACAGAGAAACGCGGAGCGTCTGGATACATTCCATGACCCGGACGGAACGATCTATCTGACCGGAAACTGCTGTTCTGATATGCAGTACTATACCCCGTTTGAAAAGGTTGATAAGGAGAATAACGCTGATTATCCGGTCCTTGCAAATGGCGGGACAGGTTCGCAGGCTTATCTTGAAGGAAATCTTCCTTATGGCAATCAGGAATGGAATCAGGAATACAGCCCGAGCTATGCGGTATTTGACGTAAGCGGAAACGAGATTTCCGTAAATGTATATAATCTTTCCGGCGACAGCGCGGCGCCGGGAAACGAGCTGATTGATTCCTTCAGCGTGTCGAAGAATACGGACGGCGGAGTTAAGACGGCAGGCGAAGAAAACGGAAATGCATCTCTTGACATGATCCAGGACGCGCGTTATGACGCGGGCATGACAAACGCGGACGGCGGCGTCATGGAGATTGTGGATTACAATGCTGCGACCGGATGGGCGTATGCGGTCAACGGACAGACGGGCAGACTGACAGCCATTGCTGTTAAAGATATGGAAGATAAAGACAGCATCGATCTGCTGGACGGCAATGATATTGATGTGAAATCCATCATTGAAGAGAACTGCGAAGGCTTTACATACGGAGATATGACTTCCGTGGCGGTTTCCGCGGACGGCGCGAAACTTGCGGCGGCGATCCAGGCGGAAGAGTACGCGGATAACGGACGCGTGGCAGTATTCACCTGCAATGAGGACGGAACGCTGACATTTGAGCAGGCATATGAGACAGGGGTACAGCCTGACATGGTAACATTTACCCCGGACGACAGTAAAATTCTTACGGCAAATGAGGGCGAACCGCGGGACGGATACACAGAAGGCGCTGTGGATCCGGCGGGAACAGTTACGGTTATTTCTCTTGCTGACGGCACGGCGGCAAATGTCGGATTTGAAGCATATGACAGCAGTGAGGCGAGACAGGAGCTTGCAGACGCGGGAATTATCCTGAAGAAAGGGGCTGATCCGTCAGCGGATCTGGAGCCTGAATATATCGCGGCCGGAAATGAAACGGCATATGTGACTCTCCAGGAAGCAAACGCCATAGCAGTGATCGACCTGAACAGCCTGCAGGTATCCGGAATTTATTCCGCGGGCTATGAAGACTACAGTACAACGCCGGTTGATATTGATAAAAAAGACGAGGCGTACAATCCGAAGACATACGAGTCACTGAAAGGAATCCGCATGCCGGACGGGATCGCTCTTTACTCAGCGGGCGGTACGGATTATCTTGTGACTGCAAATGAGGGAGATTCCAGAGAATGGCGAGATTATCTCAATGAAGACGAGCGGAACTTCAAGGACGGAGAGACTTCCCCGACAGGAAAGATTACAGCGGAAAACAGCGGCCTGAGCGGGAAAGTGGTATTCTTTGACAGCAGCGATTATGACGGCCTGGATGAGAGTACGGATTACCTCTTCGGCGGACGCTCCTTTACAGTATATAAAGCCGGCGATAACGGTCTGACAGAAGTTTTTGACAGCGGCAGCGACTTTGAGGAAAAGACGGCGGAGTATGTGCCGGACAATTTCAACTGCTCCAACGATGATAAAACCATTGATGACCGCTCCGGAAAGAAAGGACCGGAATCTGAAAGTGTGACGGTCGGAACCGTGGGCGGGAAAACTTACGCGTTTGTAGGACTTGAAAGAGTCGGCGGCGTGATGGTATATGATATTACTGATCCGGAGAACAGCATCTTTGTAAATTATATTAACTCCAGAGATTTCAGCGGGGATATCGCAGGGGACGATTCGCCGGAGGGGCTGTGTTTTATCCCTGCGGCGGACAGTGAGAATGGCAGTGCTTATCTGCTGGCTGCATGCGAGGTGTCCGGAACAGTCGCTTCATACAGACTGACTGCAAACGACGGATTCGTTCCGGATGATGAACAGAAGCCGGACGATGAACAGAAACCGGATGATGAACAGAAACCGGATGATGAGCAGAAGCCCGACGGCGGAAACAGCGGGGAGCCGGACGGAGAAGATCATTCCGGTTCCGGAAGCAGCGCGCCGAAAACCGGAGATAACAGCCCGGCAGGGCTTTATGCGGCAGTGCTTCTTGCAGCGGCAGGCACCGCGGGCGTGACGGCTGCGCGCAGAAAAGTACGCAGATAATTGCTGAAGGAGTACGGGCGTATTTTTAACTGAATATGGCGAAATGCCGGGACTGCACAGTAAAAAGCGGTTCCGGCATTCTGCGTTTCAGGAAAATGAGGGCGGAGAGGGTAAGTTTTGAGGGAGCTATATGTAATTGACTTCCTGTTTGTAAACGTATATAATGCTTATGGATAATAATTATCAATAAGAACTTTGGCAGAATATGCGAGGATGATAAGAAGATGAGACTTAAAGAAGGAAAAAACAGCGGCGTATATATAGTTGAAAAAATTGATCTTGAACAGAATCTGGAGCGGAGGCTGGAGGCGCTCGGACTGACCGAAGGGTCCCGCATAGAAGTGCTGAATAACGATAAAAAAGGAGCCATGACCGTCAGGTTCCGCGGTACGCGGTTCGCTCTGGGCAAACGCATTGCCGATCATATCATGGTGAGGGAGGCGGCATGATGGGAAAAGTGATTAATGTCGGATTCGCGGGTAATCCGAACTGCGGAAAAACAACTTTATTTAACGCTTATACGGGCGCTAATCTGAAAGTAGCGAACTGGCCCGGCGTTACGGTGGAAAAAAAGGAAGGAAAGACGACTTACAAAGGGCAGGAGTTTAAGTTGATTGACCTGCCGGGTACATACAGTCTTACTTCCTATACAATGGAAGAAAAAGTCACAAGAGAATGCCTTATGAGTGATGAGGTGGACGTGATTGTAGATGTGGTGGACGCTTCCTGCCTGGAGCGTAATCTTTATCTGACGCTGCAGCTGATTGAGCTTGGAAAGCCGGTTGTGCTTGCTCTTAATATGATGGACGTGGTGGAAGAACGGGGAATGGAGATTGACCTTCACCGTCTGCCGGAGATGCTTGGCATTCCGGCTATTCCGGTTTCGGCCAGGAAACGAAGCGGCCTGGGGATTCTGATGCACGCGGTCGCCCATCATAATGAATATGCGAAGCAGGGGCCGTTTATTCATCATCATTCCGGAAAAACAGAACATCAGCATGATCACCACAGCGAGTACGCAATGGTGTACAGCGATGATATTGAGGATAAGATTGACCTGATCAGCGCAGAATTCCGGAAAAAATATCCGGAGATGGATAATATGCGATGGCATGCCATAAAAATGCTGGAGCAGGATGAGACGGTAATGAAAAAGTATCCGGTTGAGCTGAACTGGATAAATGAGCAGAGTTATGAAAAGGAAATAATAAACCAGAAATATGACTTCATTGAGGAGGTAATTGAAGAGACTCTTGCCAATAAAAGTGAGAAAGAACAGCGGACGGATCGGATTGACCGGGTCATGACCGGGAAATGGCTGGGCCTGCCTGTTTTTCTGGGAATTATGGCGCTTGTATTTTTTCTGACATTTACGATTGGAGACTGGCTGAAAGGGTATTTTGAGACAGGACTTGAGATTTTTACCGGATTTGCAGGCTCAGCGCTGGAAGCCTGGGGTGTGGCGCCGGCGCTTCAGTCTCTGCTTGTGGATGGAATTATTTCCGGCGTCGGAGGAATTCTTACTTTTCTGCCGAATATTTTTATCCTGTTTCTTGCGCTTGCCTTTCTTGAGGACAGCGGATATATGGCCAGGGTTGCTTTTGTTATGGACGGCATTATGGGAAAGCTGGGACTTTCCGGCAGGGCGTTTCTGCCCATGCTGCTTGGGTTCGGATGTACGGTTCCTGCCGTTATGGCTTCAAGAGCCCTGGAAGACAGGCGCGACCGGCTGAAAACGATTCTTGTGACACCGTTTATGTCGTGCAGCGCCAGACTGCCGATCTATGTACTGTTTTCTTCTATGTTTTTCGGGAAATATGCGATGCTGGCCTGCTATTCCATGTATCTTCTGGGAATTGTGGTCGCGATAGCGACGGCTTATATCCTTTCCAAAATTGACGGAAGCAGGACGGAACATGCTCTGCTTATCGAACTGCCTGAATATAAAACGCCGAATGCCCGGACAATCGCGGTGTATGTATGGGAAAAGGTAAAGGATTATCTCACAAAGGCGGGAACCGTGATTTTCCTCGCGTCCATTGTTATGTGGCTGCTGCTGAATTTCGGACCCGCAGGATATGTGACGGATATTTCACAGAGCTTCGGATCAATAGTTGGAAAAGTAATTGTGCCCGTTTTCCGACCGCTTGGACTCGGATACTGGCAGATTATTGTGGCCCTTATTTCCGGAATCGCGGCAAAAGAAGTGGTTGTTTCAAGCTGCAGCGTGCTTTTCGGTATAAACAATATTACCGGAGGAGAGGGTATGAGCCGGCTTGCCGCTCTGCTTGGCACCATGGGATTCGGTGCGGCAAACGCTTATGCGCTGATGGTATTCTGCCTGCTGTATGTTCCCTGTACCGCGACTATTGCCACAATCAACCGCGAGACAGGAAGTAAAAAAATTACTTTCGGCATTATTATGTTTCAACTTGCGATTGCGTGGGTTGTAAGTTTTATAGCTTATCATATAGCTGGCGTATTGATTTAATATTGTATGTTCTGAAGCAGGAGTCCTTGTGCATCCAGAGGAGCTCCTGCTTTTTCTGTACCTGTAAAAATATCCCGGACGCTTTCCGGCGACCGCACACCAAGGCCGGCTTCCAGAAGCGTGCCGGCGATTACTGCCGGCATCTGAAAGAGAAAGTCGTCAGCCGTAATGTATAGGATGACCAGATTGCCCGTACGGCGTACAGAGATGTCAAAGAGTTCCTTTACGGTTCCTTTCTTTTTTCTGACGGGACTAAATACGCTGAAGTCCCGTTTGCCTGGAAGAAAAGCGGCGGCCTGCTTCATGGCGTTTATGTCCGGTTCAGGGAAAATGTGCGTCTGGTATCCGGCGGCGAACACGTCATAAACCGGAGCAGTGTATATACGGTACTGATATGTCCTCCGTACTGCGTTCAGATCCGCCCGGAAGCGTTCCGGTGCTGTTTCGGCATTCAGGACGGCAATATCTTTTGGAAGATACTCATTGAGCACAGAGCGGAAATGACAGGGAGAAAGAGAGGAGGCTGTGCGGAAATTCGCAGTCTGGGCAAGCGCGTGGACTCCGGGATCTGTTTTTGCCCCGCCGTAGAGTATAATGTCTTCGCCGGTTTGTTTTTTTAATATCTCTTCTATTTTATAAGAAATACTTTTGTGTCTGCCGTCTTTTTCGGGACGTGACCATCCGAGATATCGGGTCCCGTCATACTGAATAGTGAGGCGGATATTCTGCATTGCTTTGTCCTCCTGTTTTGTCTGTCTCTTTATGATACAGGATGTTTTTTGTAAAGTACAGTGTTGTTTTTGTACAGAAGACTATCTATAATACAGATAGAAAATATGAGGAAATTCATTTTCGGACAAAAAGAAAGAGGATAGGAGTGTCGGATACCATGGAAGAGAGGCATGTACAGGATTCACTGGTTGAAACGGTTCATATGGTCAGGCCAAACCATCTTAACGCGGCCGGGCGTCTGTTTGGCGGTATTCTTATGCAGTGGCTGGACGAGGTGGCGGGACTGGTTGCGAAGCGCCATACAAAGTCAAATGTAATTACGGCCTCCGTTGATAATCTTAAATTTATTCACGGTGCGTACAAGGGCGAGATGGTTGTAATTATCGGTAAAATTACTTATGTAGGGAATACTTCTCTGGAAGTCCGGACGGATACTTATGTGGAACATCTGGAGGATGGAACCCGTCATCCGATCAACAGAGCCTATTTTACAATGGTGGCGCTGGATGAAAATGACAGGCCGGTGAGAGTGCCCAGGCTTGCTGTGGAAACGGAAGCTGAAAAAGCAGAATGGGAAGCCGCAAAAAGACGGCGGGAGATACGGATGCTGAGAAAAACCGAAGGATTTTAAAACCAAAATCAATGGCGTTTCCGGGGAAGTTTTTGCCCGGGAAGAGACGCGTCCGCATTTTGCGCGGACGCGTTTTTTTGAAAATACATTTCCCGAAGCTGCAAAGCAGGTTTCTATTTCATATGCTTTTGAAAGACAGAACTGGTCATTTTTAATGTCCGGTCAATCTGTTCCTGTTCTTCTTTGCTTTTGCCTTCTTTTATTATTTCAACAATGAGAGACATTTCATCCGGGGAAAAGCGGATCCCCTGTCTGTTTGCGCCCGCGATAAGAGCAAGCATAACGGGAGCAAGCTCCCGGCCTGATTTTCCGGAAGTTCTGGCCGCGGCCATTTTAATCAGTTCCAGTTTCGCAGGATCCATTCCCTGTATCTTTGGATTGTTCATCCATTCGTTCACTGTTATCATCTCCTTTCAAAATATCGTCCGGCGGCTGGGAAAACATGGCGCTGTACATCTGAAAAGCTTCCTGCTGTTCAGGCGGCAGCATTGACGAAATCAGATCAGCCGGAGAAATACTGCTCTCTTTTCCGGAAGCTGCAGATTCTTTCATTATTTCCGCCGCGGCCATCATTTCTTTCAGGCTGGCCGTCATATCCAGCATATCGGCGTCCTCCGGGGAAAGATAAGGTTTCAGGCTTTCGAGAATGTTGAATATGGAGGCGTTTTCACCGGTAAAAGCCTGTGCGCTTACGCACTGATGCATTTCCCCGGACAGACGGAATGTCCGGCGAAGTTCCTGTATTTTAATAAATACCGCCAGTATCCGGCGCCCGGATCCGGGAACATATGGAAGAACAAGCTTCACCGCCTGAAGAGCGGGT
>CALWKB010000026.1 GCA_944381125.1 uncultured Mediterraneibacter sp.
CGTCGTATGTCACTTCAAAATTTTCATCAAATATGTCTGAATAATCTTTTTTTGAATTCATGCAGATCCCTCGCTTTCTTTTTTGGACTTGCTTTTCAGTTCTGGCGCGGGATTCGGGCCAGTTTCAGTTAATATAATGCTTCTATGAATCTCATCTATGTTATACCGTTTTTGCGGAATTCTCAACCCCTGTCACAGAAAATTAATAAGAAATACAGATTTGGGCGCCGATCTGTTTTTACGTTTTATTAAAAATCTTTTAATTTTCTTAAGAATTCCTTTGCAATTATCTTAAGATCATGTGATTAAAATAAAGAAATACGATAGAAATAAAATTAATCAAAAGAGGAAAAGCATATGAAATATGTTACGTTTACCGTGCCGTGCTACAATTCTGAAAAATATATGCGCCGCTGTGTTGATTCGCTGCTGTGCTGCGGGACTGACGCGGAAATTATCATCGTGGATGACGGTTCTGAGGACAGGACAGGAGAAATTGCGGATGAATATGAGAACAGATATCCTGATATTGTGAAAGCAGTCCATAAAAAGAACGGCGGCCACGGATCCGGTGTTAATACAGGCCTCAGACTGGCTAAAGGAATTTATTTTAAAGTCGTCGATTCCGACGACTGGCTGGATCAGGAAGCATGCGGGAAGCTCATGGAAAAAATCAGGGAATTCTGCGGAGGCGGACGCTGTGAATTTGAAGAATGTATACCGGATCTTTTTATCTGCAATTATGTATACGACCATCTGGATGAGGGAAACAGCAAAGTAATGGATTACAGAAATATATTTCCGGACGGAGAAATGTGTACGTGGGATTCTGTCGGCAGATTCCGCCCGTCTCAGTATCTGATTATGCATTCTCTTATATTCCGTACGGAAGTGCTGAGAAAATCCGGAGTGAAGCTGCCGGAGCATACATTTTATGTAGACAACCTTTTTGCGTGTAAGCCGCTGCCTTACGCGCGGAACCTGTACTATATGGATATCAGCCTGTATCATTATTATCTGGGGCGCGAAGATCAGTCGGTAAATGAAAAGGTTCTGATGAGCCGGATCGACCAGCATATTTTTGTGACGAAGCTTGTCGCGCGCAGCGTGGATCTGAAAAAGGTAAAGAAGACGTACCCGAAACTGGCTGCTTACCTGGTCAGAAATATTTCCATTATGATGTCCATTTCCTCAATCCATCTTCTTCTGATCGCGACGGATGAGGCGAGGAGAAAGAGAAAAGATATGTGGGAGACTGTCAGAAAGTACAACTGGAAACTGTACTGCCGGCTCAGGTATTCTACTTTGAGCGGTCTTACATACCTTCCGGGGAAAATCGGCGGCAGACTGACAATATGCGGCTACCGGTTCGCGAGAAAGCTCTATCAGTTCCAGTAAAGAGAGTGAGGGAGGAAAAGGTTATGGCTGAAATTTACATTGCGTTTGCGGACACTCCGGGATTCTTCGCCGGGATTATCCGCCGCGTCATCCGTCAGAAATACATACATGTGGCTCTGTCGCTTGATCCAATGTTGAGAGAAACTTACAGTATCGGGCGCAGACATCCGTCTGTTCCGCTGATTGCGGGATTTGAAAAAGAGGACAAAAAGAAAATTCTCCGGGCGTTTCCGGACGCGGATTATATGATATGCAGCATATCATGTACCGAAGAACAGAAAAAATATATCGAACGGGAGCTGCGCCAGGCAATGAGAGAGCGGTTCCGCTACCACTACGCGGTGATCGGTCTGCCGTTTATTCTTATGGGAAAGCCTTTTTACCAGAAAAATCATTTTACATGTTCCTCTTATATCGCAAAGCTTCTGGAGGAAGCCGGGGTATGCCGGTGGGACAGACATTTTTCCCTTATAACTCCTAAAGATTTTTATGAGTACAGGGAAAAGCAGAAAATCTATGAAGGCCCACTGAGCAGGCTGGCGGAAATAGATCAGAGAGAAAACAGGAGCAGAATCCCGATATTTGGTTTTATCCGTCCGGCATTTGCGGGAGTTCTGACAAGAGGCGGTGGATCGTATGAGCGGTAGGAAAAAAGCAATTCAGATCGCCATCTTTCTTGCAGTTATGCTGCTTACTTTTTACGCGCTTTTCAGCGGACGGGATCTGGGAGAAATCGCACGGGCGGTTGTCGGAATGTCTCCTTTTTATCTGATCTTATCGGTGCTGCTGGCTGTTTTTTTCGTATGTGCGGAAGGGTGCATGATCTGGTATCTGCTCAATGCCATGAAAGATAAGAAGAACAGTTTATTCCGGTGCATCCAGTATTCTTTTATCGGTTTCTTTTATTCAGGCATTACGCCGTCTGCAACGGGCGGACAGCCGGTGCAGCTTTACTATATGAACAAAGACGGGAACAGTGTTTCGGACAGCACAGTCGTGCTTATGACCGTGGCGGCGGTATACAAATTTGTTCTTGTTATTATCGGATTCGGTATTCTGATCTTCTGGCAGGCGCCGCTCAGACGGGAGCTGAATCATTATTTCCCACTGTTTATCTTCGGGTTGATGCTGAATGTAATTCTGGTCGTACTCATTCTCGGAGTGATGCTGTTTCCGGAAATTATACGTAAGACAGCGTTTTTCTTTGAGCGTATCTTCATCCGCATGAAGATATGGAAAAAGTCCGGCGCGCGGCGGGAAAGAATTGACGCTTTTATCGGCAATTATCAGCAGGCGGTTGCATGGCTCGGGAGTCACAGAGGCAGGCTGGCGGGAGTAACGGTTATGACTTTTTTCCAGCGGTGCAGCGTATTTTTACTGACCTATATGGTTTATCTCGGATTCGGCCAGACAGGATCCGGAGCTGTGAAAGTAATTCTGCTGCAGGCTTCGGTATATATCGCGGTAGATATGCTTCCGCTGCCGGGAGCGCAGGGAATCACGGAACTGATGTATCAGGCGGTATTTGCAAATGTGTTTACGGCGGCTTACCTGATCCCGTCCATGCTGGTCAGCAGAGGAATTAATTTTTATTTCCTCCTTGTAATGAGCCTGGCGGTCGTTCTCGTAAACCGGTTCGCATCGGACAGAAAATCAAATCGTGTCAGACAGGTTGACAATTAAGGGAAATATCCGTATAATACACACGATAAATTCTGGTGTGGATTTTTCCGGACATTGTCATCTTTTCGCCACACAGCCGGCTGCCGGCTGTGTGGCGTTTTAATGTAACGGACACGGATTAAAGTCCGGAATGCGCCGCGAAAAATATTCCGGAAAACGAATATGATGCGATAAGGAGGACGATCCGGTGGGGAAAGAATCAACAAACGAAAACTTTATGAAGGAGAAGCCGGTGTTTCCACTGATTCTGTCAATGGCGTTTCCAATGGTTATTTCCATGCTGGTAAACTCGCTGTACAATATTGTGGACAGTTTTTTTGTCGCCCGAATCAGTGAAGACGCCATGACGGCGCTTTCTCTTGTGTACCCTGTTCAGAACTTTATCAATGCCGTGGGCATAGGGTTCGGTATAGGTATAAACGCGGTAATCGCGATCCATCTCGGAGCAGGGGACAGGGAAAAAGCGAATCTGGCCGCAACGCAGGGGCTTTTGCTCGGAGTCGTGCATACGGTTATACTGACTGCGGGAGCCATACTGATTATGCCCCGGTTTCTGCGTCTTTTTACAGATTCGGAAGCCGTTGCGGATCTGGGGATGAGATACAGCGTAATTGTGTTCGGATTTACATTTTTCATTATTATCGGAGTCGCGTTCGAAAAAATTTTCCAGGCCGTGGGCAGGATGAAAGTCTCAATGCTCAGCATGATGAGCGGATGCATCCTTAACATTATTCTGGACCCCGTCCTTATATTCGGACTCGGCCCCTTCCCGGAGATGGGGATTGAGGGGGCGGCTCTGGCTACCGGACTTGGCCAGGCGTGTTCGCTTGTCATTTATCTGGCCGTATATTTTATCCGTCCGATTCGTGTCAGGGTCGCGGCGAAATATCTGGCCCCGGATAAAAAGATGATAGCGAGGCTTTATTCCGTAGGCATACCGGCGACGTTGAACATGGCCCTTCCGTCGGTGCTTATTTCCGCTTTAAACGGGATTCTCGCGTCATTTTCCCAGGTATATATTCTCGTCCTGGGAATCTACTATAAGCTTCAGACATTTCTCTACCTTCCGGCAAACGGGTTTGTACAGGGCATGCGTCCTCTCGTCGGATTTAATTACGGCGCGGGCGAATACAGACGTGTAAAGAAAATTTACGATATTGTCCTGTGTATGAGCGGAGTGATTATGGCTGCAGGCACCGTTGTATGCCTTGCTGTGCCCGGACAGCTGATCGGCCTGTTTACAGAAAATCCGGAGACAATCCGCGCCGGCGAGACCGCGCTTCGCATTATAAGCGCCGGATTTCTTGTGTCGGCTGTCTCCGTAACATCATCGGGAGCGCTGGAAGGACTGGGAAAAGGAACGCCTTCGCTTATCATTTCTCTGTCGCGATATATTATTGTAATTATTCCGGCGGCATTTATCCTGAGCAGACTGTTCGGGGCGGCCGGCGTATGGAACGCGTTCTGGATCTCCGAGGTGGTTACCGCCGTTGTGGCATATATTGTTTACAAAAAATCATCCGGGCCCGCATGATCCGGCGGAATCGCCGCGCCCGGCGCTTCCGTTAAGCGGATGAAACGCTTTGTTCTTGACATCTCCCTGCAGATTGATCACAATAATGTGAGAGAATGCAAGGAGATTTTTTTATGAATATTATCAATATCGAACACATCGGTAAAATATACGGTGAAAAAATAATTTTTGACGACGCTTCTTTCGGAATACAGAAGGGCGACAAAATCGGAATTGTGGGAATTAACGGAACCGGAAAGTCCACACTGCTTAAAATGCTTGCAGGGCTGGAAACTCCGGACAGCGGACAGATCGTAAGACAGAACGGCATCAGGACAGCGTATGTCCCGCAGAATCCCGTGTTTCCGGAAGAAGCGGATGTCCGGTCCTGCGCGCTGGCCTGCGGCGGCGCGGAGGAGTGGAAGGTTGAAAGTAATCTGATGGAGCTGGGGATAATGCAGACGGACCAGAAGATCAGCGAACTGTCAGGAGGACAGAAAAGAAGGGTGGTGCTTGCGGGTACTCTCGCCGCGGACTTTGACGTTCTTCTGCTTGACGAGCCGACCAATCACCTGGATGCCGGGATGATAAGCTGGCTGGAAGAGTATTTAAGAGACAGCAGAGCCACAGTTCTGATGGTGACGCATGACCGCTATTTCCTTGACCGTGTGACAGAGCGGATTCTGGAAATCAGCAGGGGAAAAATATACGGATATGACGCGGATTATTCCGGATTTCTGGAGCTGAAAGCCGCCAGGGAGGAAATGGAACTGGCGTCGGAAAGGAAACGCCAGAGCATCCTCAGAATGGAGCTGGAATGGGCGAAACGGGGATGCCGGGCAAGAACAACAAAACAAAAGGCGAGGCTGGAACGGCTTGAGGCACTGAAAAACGGGAAAGCACCTGTTTCGGATCAGACGGTGGAGCTTGGCTCCGTGGAGACAAGAATGGGGAAAAAGACAGTGGAGCTTCACCATGTCAGCAAGAGTTATGGGGACAAAAAAATCCTGGAAGATTTCAGTTATATTGTGCTGAAGAATCAGCGCCTCGGCATTATCGGCCCGAACGGATGCGGAAAATCCACGCTTCTTAAAATGATTGCGGGGCTTGTGGAGCCTGACGCGGGTGAGATAGTCATCGGGGACACGGTCAGGATCGGGTATTTCGCCCAGGAAGAACAGCATATGGACGACAGCCGGAGAGTAATTGATTATGTGAAGGATATTGCAGAGTATATTACTACGACAGACGGAAAAATCAGTGCTTCCGCGCTCCTGGAGCGGTTTTTATTTACGCCGGACATGCAGTACGCTCCGATCGGAAAACTGTCCGGAGGAGAGAAACGCCGGCTGTATCTTCTCGGAGTTCTGGCGGAGAACGCCAATGTGCTGCTGTTTGACGAGGCGGGAAATAATCTTGATATCCCGACGCTTACTATTCTGGAAGATTATCTGAATTCTTTTTCAGGAATTGTAATTGCGGTATCCCACGACCGCTATTTTCTGGATAATGTGGCGGACCGTATTTTCGAACTGGACGGAAAAGGACATGCCGTTCAGTATGAGGGCGGGTATACGGATTATCTGCGCGCAAAGGAAAGAAAGGAAGTTCCGCATGCGGAGCAGAAAATATTTCCGGACGGGAAACGGACGGAAAACAGTAAAGCGGACGGAGAGCATCCTCAGAAAAAGACGGCGGCAAAGCCATGGAAGGAAAACCAGCCGGCAAAACTGAAATTTACATACAAAGAACAAAGAGAGTTTGAAAATATTGACGATGAAATCGCGGCTCTGGAGGAACGGCTGGAGTCGCTGGAACGGCAGATGGCGGCGAACGCGACGAATTCCGTTAAGCTGAAAGAACTGATGGAAGCGCAGGAAGCGACACAGGAAGAACTGGATGAGAAAATGGAGCGATGGGTATATCTCAACGATCTCGCGGAAAGGATCAGGGAGCAGGATGGCTCCGGGCGGTAAGCGGGCGCGGAAAAATCTCATGGAGATTTACAGCAGTTTTTTTTGTCAGCGGGTTGACAAAGAGAGTATGAGTTGATAATATTATAGAAAACAGAATGCACTCTGTTTTATGAGAACGCCGGTTTGCAGCTTTGAAAACCAGAGGCGGAAAAGCAGAGAACGGGCAGAGAAGGAGAGGAGACAGATGAGAAAGCAGGTTTTTTCATTGCTTGTAGATAATAATCCGGGCGTCTTAAGCCGTATATCAGGACTGTTCAGCCGCAGGGGCTACAGCATTGACAGCATTACGGCCGGTATGACGGCGGATCCGAGATATACCCGCATTACGGTTGTATCATCAGGCGACGAACTGATTCTGGAGCAGATTGAAAAGCAGGTCCGGAAGCTGGAAGATGTGGTAGACATCAAAGTATTAAAAGACAGCGAGTCTGTTTTCCGCGAACTTGCGCTTGTCAAGCTCCGCGCGAACGCTGCTCAGAGAGGCGAGATTATCTCTGTCGCTGACATCTTCCGCGCGAAAATCGTGGATGTGGAGGAAGACTCTCTGATGATCGAGCTTACCGGAACGCAGAGCAAACTGGAGGCTTTTCTTAATCTGCTGAAGGATTATGAGATCCTTGAACTTGCCAGAACCGGCATTACAGGTCTTTCGAGAGGAAGCAAAGACGTAAAATATCTGTGAGGCGGCGGCTGGAGAGAGGCCGTTTGAAAACGCGGTCCGGCAGAATTTTCACCCGAAACAGATACCGGCTCTGACAGAGCCTTCTGTTTTCATACATTATTTATTTTTTTAGGAGGAATGCAAAATGGCAGCAAAAATCTATTATCAGGAAGATTGCAACCTTTCACTTCTGGAAGGAAAGACAATCGCAATTATCGGCTACGGAAGCCAGGGACACGCGCATGCGCTGAACTTAAAAGAATCCGGATGCAATGTTATTATCGGACTTTACGAGGGAAGCCGCTCATGGGCAAAGGCAGAAGCGCAGGGCTTCGAGGTGTATACATCTGCAGAGGCGGCAAAGAAAGCCGATATTATTATGATTCTGATCAATGATGAGAAACAGGCTGCATTATATAAGAATGATATCGAGCCGAACCTGGAAGAAGGCAACATGCTGATGTTCGCACACGGCTTTAATATCCATTTCGGACAGATCGTACCGCCGAAGAACGTGGACGTTACGATGATTGCTCCGAAGGCACCGGGACATACCGTAAGAAGCGAGTATCAGGCCGGAAAAGGAACTCCGTGTCTGGTTGCCGTACATCAGGATTACACAGGCAAAGCGCTTGACAAAGCTCTGGCTTACGGACTTGCCATCGGCGGAGCAAGAGCCGGCATCCTGGAGACTACATTCCGTACAGAGACAGAGACAGACCTCTTCGGCGAGCAAGCTGTTCTGTGCGGCGGCGTATGCGCGCTGATGCAGGCCGGATTTGAGACGCTGGTTGAGGCGGGATATGATCCGAGAAACGCATACTTCGAGTGTATTCATGAGATGAAACTGATCGTAGACCTGATTTATCAGTCAGGATTCGCCGGAATGAGATATTCCATCTCCAATACGGCGGAGTACGGCGACTACATCACAGGTCCGAAGATCATCACAGAGGATACAAAGAAAGCGATGAAGAAGATTCTTTCCGATATCCAGGACGGTACTTTCGCAAAAGACTTCCTGCTTGACATGTCAGAGGCCGGCGGACAGGCACACTTCCGCGCGATGAGAAAACTCGCTTCCGAGCATCCGGCAGAAAAGATCGGTGAGGAAATCAGAAAACTTTACAGCTGGAGCGATGAAGATAAACTGATCAATAACTGATATTCGTCATAGAATAGATAAGAGGCGGGACGCCCGGCAGATTTCTGTCGGGCGTTTCATCATACGCCGCCGTTCCGGCATCCGGCAGAAAGGAGAGGGTCGTGGAATGAGTACACTGGCAGAAGAGAAAAACGATTTCAGCAGGGGGAGTGTTGTACGGCACATATTAAGTCTTGCCGTGCCCATGACGCTGGCCCAGCTTATCAATGTGCTCTACAGCGTGGTTGACCGGATCTATATCGGGCATCTGCCGCATGCGTCGGCTCAGGCCCTTACAGGGATCGGTTTATGCCTTCCGGTCATTACGATCATTTCCGCATTCGCCAATCTGTTCGGCATGGGCGGAGCGCCGCTTTGTTCCATCGCCAGAGGCGGACATGAGGAGGAACGCGCTCAGAAAGTAATGGGGAATTCTTTTTCCATGCTTCTGCTGTCCGGCGTCGTGCTGATGGCCCTCTGTCTGATTTTTAAAGAACCGGTTCTGTATCTGTTCGGCGCAAGCGAGGAGACGTTCGGGTATGCGGATGCATATCTGACAATCTATCTTCTTGGAACGGTTTTTGTCATGACGAGTCTCGGGATGAATAATTTTATCAATGCCCAGGGGTTCGGGAAAATGGGAATGATGACGGTCCTTCTCGGCGCAGTTATGAATATTATTCTTGATCCGATACTGATTTTCGGATTCCATATGGGAGTGCAGGGAGCCGCCATCGCAACCGTTATTTCCCAGGGCGCGTCCGCGGCGTGGGTGTTCTGCTTTCTTACCGGAAAAAAAGCGCTTTTTAAACTGACCAGGGAATCCATGAAGATTAAGTTTTCGCTTATAAAAGAGATTACATTTCTCGGAACTTCCGGATTTGTAATGTCCGTGACCAACGGCACGGTCCAGATCGTCTGCAATGCGGTTCTTGCCAGATTCGGCGGAGACATCTATGTGGGGATTATGACAGTGATCAATTCGGTGCGGGAGATCGCCAGTCTTCCGCTGAACGGGCTGACTTCCGGGGCGCAGCCGGTTATGGGATATAATTACGGCGCCGGATGTTACAGGAGAGTGCGGACTGCAATCCGCTTTATCACGGCGGCCGGGATCGGCTTTTCTCTTGTCGTATGGGCGGTCGTATTTGTGGAACCGCGGTTTTTCCTGCATCTTTTCACCCGGGAACAGGAACTGATTACAAAAGGAATTCCAGCCATGCAGATCTATTTCTGCGGCTTCTTTATGATGGCGCTGCAGTTTGCCGGCCAGTCTACGTATGTGGCGCTCAACCGGCCGAAGCAGGCGGTATTTTTCTCACTGTTCCGGAAGGTAATCATTGTAGTGCCGCTGACGATCCTGCTGCCGCTGATCGGAAATCTGGGAACGGACGGCGTGTTCTGGGCGGAGCCGGTATCCAACTGCATCGGAGGAACGGCATGCTTTGTGACTATGATGATCACCGTATGGCCGGCGCTGAAGGAAAATCAAAATATGACGGATCCGGGAGAATCCCGGCCGCAGTAACAGCAGAGATGAAAAAAAGACGTCCGCCTGACGGCAGCGGACGCCTTTTTGTTTCATCTCTGTTTTCTATTCATTAAGCAATGGATTCAACAGCTTTTGACAGACGAGCGATTTTTCTGGAAACCGTTCTTTTGTGGTAAACACCTTTTGTTCCGGCTTTAGAAATCTCAGAGATCGCAGCGCGAAGAGCGCTCTTAGCTGTTTCTGCATCCTTCTGAGCAACTGCAGCTTCTACTTTTTTCACTGCGGTTTTCACTTTAGAACGGATTGCTTTGTTCCTTGCAGCTTTTGTCTCGTTTACTAAAATTCTTTTCTTAGCAGACTTAATGTTAGCCAATCTGTACACCTCCAGACTCAAATGAGATTTTCAAATGTGTATTTCTGTTTCGGCGGATGCGGACACGGACGTTCCGTTGAAACATACTCAATTATTTTATGCTAACTTCCGGGGGTTGTCAATACATATTTTAAGAAATAGCGCAAAAACTGTAATCAGAGAGTCTGAAAAAAGAGAGGGTAAGGCATGGTCAGAAATTATTGCGTAAGAACAGATCTTGCATTGGAGGAAAAGGAGCGGTTTGAGTCGGACAACGCGGAAATATCCGGCGTCGTGCTTGAAGAAGAGTATGACGATGAAAATGA
Organism: uncultured Mediterraneibacter sp.; assembly: GCA_944381125.1. Lineage (GTDB taxonomy): Bacteria > Bacillota > Clostridia > Lachnospirales > Lachnospiraceae > Mediterraneibacter. The sequence goes on from CALWKB010000026.1 coordinate 10,546, forward strand.
AATCCGGACGACCCGTGTGGTGATTGAGACGGAAAACGGCGCGAAAGCCATGGGAAAGCCGACCGGCACATATCTTACGGTAGAGACGCCGAATCTTGCGGCTCCGGATGACGAGAGCCAGAAAGTGATCGCGGGAGAACTGTGCCGGCGAATCCGGGAACTGACAGAGAAAAACAGACCGGAAAAAAAGAAGTTTTCCGTCCTTGTTGTCGGACTTGGCAACCGGGCGGTTACGCCGGACGCGCTCGGGCCGTGTGTGGCCGACCATATCAATGCGACCAGGCATATTGTTAAGGAATATGGGAAATATGCGGTGGGGATGGAGGAAGCTGATCTTGTCAGCACGATCGTGCCCGGCGTGATGGGACAGACCGGTATGGAGACGGCCGAGATTGTGCGTGGAATTGTAAATGAGACGAAGCCGGATCTTGTAATCGCGGTAGACGCTCTGGCGGCACGCAGCAGCCGGAGGCTGAACCGGACGGTGCAGATCGCGGATACCGGGATTCATCCGGGCTCCGGAGTCGGCAACCACAGACTTGGAATGACGGAAAAATCACTGGGAGTTCCGGTGATCGGCATCGGAGTGCCTACAGTAGTCGACGCGGCGACTATCGTGAATGACACTATGGAAAACCTGATCCGCGCCATGGAATCGTCAGATACGCTGAAAGGGGCTGGAGAAGCGCTTCGCTTCTGCAGTCCGGAAGAAAAGTATGAATTTGTAAAAGAACTGATCGCGCCGAATCTCAACGGCATGTTTGTCGCGCCAAAAGACGCCGATGAGATGATACACCAGATCAGTCATACGATATCGGAAGCTCTTAATATGCTGTTTTCAGGCTCCGGCATGTCCGGGTGAGAGAAGAATGCATTAAGTCATAACATACGCAGGCCCGGCATAAAATTTCAGAAGACATGAGGCGGAAAAGGACGGACAACATATGGGAAAGGGATGCGGACCGGTATGAACAGATGGGTGAGAAACCGAAAGACATGGCGCGTACTGCTTGGTGCGGCGGTTATTCTGTGTACCGGTATTATATATACCGGCGTCAAAGAGACGGCGGACCGGTGGAAATATCAGATTCAGAATCTTGTGTTCCGGCGCTCGGGAGAAATGTACATGCCGTTGTTTCTTTACGCGGAAAGCAAAAATAAGTCCGGCGCCGGAGAATGGCTGCGGGAAAAAGCTCTCGACTGGCTGCCTGTCGTAAGATACGTGGAGGACAATCCGCCTTATGAAGGAGCGGCGGAAGATGATGATACAATGGCAAAAATACTGGAAAGCCAGTCGGGCGTCAAAGACGCGGCGGATAAAAAAGAAAGTCCGGCAGGCGGATCGGAAGGCTCCGGGAAAAAGAAGGAAAAATCAGAAGCCGCGGCCGGTATCTCTATAGAAAAACTGAGAGACTTCGACTATCTTCTCAGCCATTTTTATATCGTGGACAGTTCTACAATGATCGGGCCGGAACAGCTGAATGCGGATGATCTTCTGGGTCGGAGCATGAAGATTGACGCGGATGCGGACGGACCGAAAGTACTGATTTACCACACTCATTCGCAGGAGGAATTTATAGATTCAACTCCCGGAGATCCGTCTGAAAGCATAGTTGGCGTCGGCCGGTACCTGACAGAACTTTTGAATGAAAAAGGAATCGAGACAATCCATGATACGGGAGTATACGATATTATCGACGGCAAGCTGGACCGCAGCAACGCCTACGGCCAGGCGGAAACAGCGGTAAGCGCGATTCTGGAGAAAAACCCGACAGTTGAAGTAGTTATTGATCTTCACAGGGACGGCGTGTCTGCGGATACCCGCCTTGTGACGGAAATCAATGGAAAACAGACTGCAAAAATCATGTTTTTCAACGGGCTGAGCCGCTCGCGGACAAACGGAGACATTGAATATCTCAGCAATCCGTACATACAGGATAATCTGGCTTTTTCCTTTCAGATGAAGCTTGCCTGCGAAGAAAATTATCCCGGATTTACCCGGAATATTTATCTGCGCGCCTACCGGTACAATCTTCATCTGATGCCGAAATCCCTGCTGATAGAAGCGGGAGCGCAGACAAACACGGTGGAAGAAATGATGAATGCGATGGAAATACTTGCAGACGTGCTTTGCCAGGTGCTGACGGAAAAATAAAAGCATCGGCCAGCCGGCCGGAGAAAATCCGTTGAAATTTGGAATCTCCGGTGTTATAGTATGTAATGGACTGCTCTGCGGAAAATCAGGGCGGGCGCGGCGAAGGGATGATCCCGGCGCCGCGCCGGTATACAGAACGGCATATTTTCCGGCCGGAGCACAAGTGGAATCTTATGGCCGGAAAAGAAAGAGGAGAAGATAAATGGCGGCAAATCAGACGTATAATGCAGGAAATATTACGGTGCTGGAAGGACTGGAAGCGGTTCGGAAGCGTCCGGGAATGTATATCGGAAGCGTGTCCACGAAGGGACTGAATCATTTGATTTATGAGATGGTGGACAATGCGGTGGATGAGCATCTGGCAGGTTTCTGTTCAGAAATTCATGTGATTCTGGAAAAAGACGGTTCAGCCACCATATCCGACAATGGACGGGGCGTTCCCGTGGACATGCATGAAAAGGGCGTTTCCGCCGCGCGGCTTGTGTATACGACGCTTCATGCGGGAGGAAAGTTTGATGACTCTGCTTACAAGACAAGCGGAGGCCTTCATGGCGTCGGCTCATCTGTCGTGAACGCGCTCTCCGCGTATATGGACGTAAAAATCAGCAAGGACGGATATATCCATCACGACAGATATGAAAGAGGCGTGCCGACGGTGGAGCTGGAAGACGGTCTTCTGCCCAAAATCGGAAAGACGAAAAAGACAGGGACAGAAGTCAATTTTCTTCCTGACGACCAGATTTTTGAAAAAACACGTTTCCGCGCGGAGGAAGTAAAAAGCAGACTGCATGAGACTGCGTATCTGAATCCGGAGCTGACGATTTGTTTTGAAGACAGGAGACAGGAACCGGCGGAAACAATTGTTTATCATGAGCCGGAAGGAATCACGGGATTTATCCGGGACCTGAACAGTAAAAAAGAAACGCTGCATGAACCGGTTTACTATAAAGGAGAGTCGGAAGGCATCGAGGTGGAAGCGGTATTCCAGTATGTCAACGAGTTCCATGAAAATGTACTTGGCTTCTGCAACAATATCTACAATGCGGAGGGCGGCACTCATCTTACAGGTTTTAAGACAACCTTTACGACGGTTATGAATCAGTACGCCCGTGAACTCGGAATTCTGAAAGAAAAGGACGCGAATTTTACCGGAGCGGATGTGCGAAACGGCATGACGGCGATTATATCCATCAAGCATCCGGATCCCAGATTTGAGGGACAGACAAAAACAAAGCTGGACAATCCAGACGCGGCGAAGGCCGTGGGAAAAGTGACAGGGGAAGAGATCGTCCTGTTTTTTGACCGGAACCTGGACACGCTCAAAACCGTGCTGTCAAGCGCGGAGAAAGCAGCGAAGATCCGTAAGACCGAAGAGCGGGCAAAGACAAATCTTCTGACAAAACAGAAGTATTCTTTTGACAGCAACGGAAAACTTGCCAACTGCGAGTGCCGCGATCCGAAGAAATGTGAGATTTTCATTGTAGAGGGAGATTCCGCCGGCGGTTCGGCGAAAACGGCGAGAGACAGAAACTTCCAGGCGATTCTTCCGATCCGCGGGAAAATTCTGAACGTGGAGAAGGCAAGCATAGACAAAATACTTGCAAATGCCGAGATTAAAACTATGATTAACGCATTCGGGTGCGGTTTTTCAGAAGGATACGGCAATGATTTTGATATCAGCAGGCTCCGGTATGACAAAATAATAATTATGGCGGACGCGGATGTTGACGGGGCGCATATTTCGACGCTGCTCCTGACGCTTTTCTACCGGTTTATGCCGGAACTGATCTACGAGGGACATGTTTACATAGCGATGCCGCCGCTTTACAAAGCGATGCCGAAAAACGGGGAGGAAGAGTACCTGTACGATGATAAAGCTCTGGAAAAATACAGAAAAACCCATTCCGGCCCGTTTACACTGCAGCGGTATAAAGGTCTGGGAGAGATGGACGCGGAACAGCTATGGGAAACGACGCTGGACCCGGAGAGAAGAATACTGAAGCTGGTGGAAATCGAGGATGCGAGAATGGCCTCCGGGGTTACGGAGATGCTCATGGGCACGGAAGTGCCTCCGCGCCGGGCATTCATTTATGAAAATGCAACGGAAGCAGAGCTGGATATATAATCCGGGCCGAAGGATAAGGAGAAAGACAGATGAACAGTGAACCACAGATTATAAGAACCGAGTATTCGGATCTTATGAAAAAGTCTTATATTGATTATGCCATGAGCGTAATTATCGCCAGAGCGCTGCCGGATGTAAGGGACGGATTTAAGCCGGTGCAGCGAAGAACACTTTATGATATGTATGAACTGGGCATCCGATATGACAGGCCATACAGGAAATGCGCCCGAATTGTGGGGGATACTATGGGTAAATATCATCCCCACGGCGACAGCTCCATCTATGAAGCCCTGGTTGTTATGGCGCAGGATTTCAAAAAGGGAATGGTGCTTGTGGACGGACATGGCAATTTCGGCTCGATTGAAGGAGACGGAGCCGCCGCCATGCGATATACAGAGGCAAGACTGACCAGATTCACCCAGGAAATATGCCTTGCGGATCTGGATAAAAATGTCATAGATTTCGGGCCGAATTTTGATGAGACAGAAAAAGAACCCATGGTTCTTCCGGTGCGCGTGCCGAATCTTCTCATTAACGGAGCCGAGGGAATCGCCGTCGGCATGGCTACCAGCATTCCTACGCACAATCTCGGAGAAGTGGTCGACGCGGTAAAGGCATATATGAAAAATGAAAATATCAGCACAAAACAGCTGATGAAATATGTGAAAGGACCGGATTTTCCAACCGGGGGCATCGTAGTCAACAAAGACGATCTGCTGAACATTTATGAGACCGGGCAGGGGAAAATCAGGATCCGGGGAAAAGTGGAAGAGGAAGAACTTAAAGGCGGCAAAAAACAGCTTGTCATTACAGAAATCCCCTACACTATGATCGGAAGCGGAATCGGGAAATTTCTCAACGACGTCTGCGCGCTTGTAGAGTCGAAAAAGACTACGGACATTACAGATATTTCCAATCAGTCGTCCAAAGAGGGCATCCGGATCGTCCTTGAACTGAAAAAAGGCGCGGACGTGGAAAATCTGAAAAACATGCTCTATAAAAAGACCCGTCTTGAAGATACTTTCGGCGTAAACATGCTGGCCGTGGCGGACGGACGCCCGGAGACGCTGAGCCTGAAAAAAATAATTGAATATCATGTGGACTTCCAGTTTGAACTGGCGACCAGAAAATACAGGACGCTGCTGGCAAAAGAGCAGGAAAAGAGGGAAGTGCAGGAAGGACTGATCAAAGCCTGCGATGTGATTGATCTGATCATAGAGATCCTGAGGGGCAGCAAGTCGGTAAAAGACGCAAGGGCGTGTCTTGTAAACGGAGTGACGGAAAATATCCGTTTTAAATCGCCGATCTCCAGAAAAATGGCGGCCATGCTGCGCTTTACGGAACGTCAGGCGACGGCGATTCTGGAGATGCGCCTGTACCGTCTGATCGGGCTGGAAATTGAAGCGCTTCGCGGTGAACATGAGCAGACGCTGAAGAATATCGCGCGGTATGAAGATATTCTGAATAATTATGATTCCATGGCAGGGGTGATTATGGAAGAACTTGATGCCTGCAAAAAACAATATGGAAAGAAGCGCCGGACGGTTGTGGAAAATGCGGAAGAAGCGGTATTTGAAGAAAAGAAGATCGAGGAACAGGAAGTTGTGTTCCTGATGGACCGTTTCGGATATGCGAGGACAGTGGAGCCGTCGGTATATGAGAGAAATAAGGAAGCTGCGGACAGTGAAAATAAATATGTCATCTCATGTATGAATACCGGCAGGCTCTGTGTTTTCACCGACACCGGCCGAATGCATCAGATCCGCATTCTGGATCTGCCCTGCGGAAAATTCAGAGACAAGGGAATTCCGATAGACAATGTAAGCAATTACTCCAGCAGTGAAGAGCAGATCGTGATGATCTGCGACGCGGAGCAGATGCGTTTCGCAAGGCTGCTGTTCGCCACGGCGCGTGGAATGGTCAAAAAAGTAGACGGGAAAGAATTCCAGGTATCCAAACGGACGATCGCCGCAACCAAGCTTCAGGAGGAAGACCGTGTTGTGTGCGTCAGCGTCATAACGGAAAACGAACATGTGGTGCTGCAGACGGAGAACGGATATTTTCTCAGGTTCCCGGCGTCAGAGGTTCCGGAGAAGAAAAAAGCCGCAATCGGCGTCCGGGGGATCAGGCTTCAGAAAAAGGACGTGCTGGAACATGTTTATCTGTTCTGCGAAGGAACGGAGATGAAAGTGCCTTATGGTAAAAAGACAGTTACGCTGAATCGTCTGAAAACGGCGAAAAGAGACGGAACCGGCACCCGCGCCAGACAGTCGGAATGATTTTCCGGGGCGCGGAAACCGCCTGACACAGAGGGACTTTTTTGAAAAAGGTCTTGATTTCTTTGAAAAAAGGTGCTAAAGTTTTTTATAGTTACATAAGGAATCCGGCAGAAGAGTGAACGAAAGTTCACTCTTCTTTGATGATAAGGACTTTTCAGGCGGATAAGTTCCTTATGGAAAGAGATAAATCATTTGAGAAAGGGAGTTTAGTGTGTCCAGAAAAGAAGAATATGAACAGAGAACAGAGGAGCTGCTGGAACCGGTTGTGACGGGATTCGGGTTTGAGCTGGTTGACGTGGAGTATGTAAAAGAAGGCGGAACATGGTATCTGCGCGCATATATTGATAAGCCGGGAGGGATTACCGTGGATGACTGTGAGGCGGTGAGCAGGGCTTTTTCGGATATTCTTGACGAGAAGGATTATATCGCCGACTCCTATGTCTTTGAAGTGAGTTCCCCGGGGCTTGGAAGACCGCTTAAGAAGGAAAAAGATTTTGCGCGGAGCCTGGGCGAAGAGGTGGAAATAAGGACTTACCGCGCCATTGACAGACAGAAAGAATTTGAGGGGATCCTCAGAAGCTATGATGAAAATACCGTGACCATCGCGTATGAAGATGGGGCGGAGCAGACATTTGACAAAAGTGAAATCGCGCTGATACGTCTGGCGCTGGATTTTTAATTAAGGAGGAAGGATTAGAATGAACACAGAGTTAATGGAAGCATTGACAATTCTTGAAAAGGAAAAGAACATCAGCAGAGATGTTATGTTGGATGCGATTGAAAATTCACTGATCAGCGCATGCAAAAATCATTTCGGAACAGCGGAAAATATTAAGGTGATCATGGACAGAGAGACGTGCGACTACGCCGTGTACGCAGAGAAAGAAGTCGTGGAAGAGGTTATGGATCCGGCTCTGGAGATCAGCCTTGAAGATGCGGAACAGATCGATTCCTCCCTTCATATCGGAGATGTGGCTCAGGTTCCCGTGCAGTCGAAGGAGTTCGGACGCATCGCCACACAGAACGCAAAAAACCTTATCCTGCAGAAAATCAGAGAAGAAGAGCGAAAAGTTGTCTTTGACCAGTACTTTGAAAAGGAAAAAGATATCGTGACCGGTATTGTTCAGAGATATGTTGGAAAAAATATCAGCATCAATCTCGGCAGGGCCGACGCCATGCTCACTGAAAATGAACAGGTTAAAGGCGAGGTGTTCCAGCCGACAGAACGGATCAAACTGTACGTCGTGGAAGTGAAAAACACGCCGAAGGGTCCGAAGATTCTTGTGTCCCGTACCCATCCGGAACTTGTAAAACGGCTGTTTGAGGCCGAGGTGGCCGAGGTCAGAGACGGAACCGTTGAAATCAAAAGCATTGCCCGCGAAGCCGGCTCACGTACAAAGATGGCCGTATGGTCCAATGATCCGAATGTGGATCCGGTAGGAGCCTGCGTGGGAATGAACGGACAGAGAGTCAACGCGGTTGTAAAAGAACTGCGGGGAGAAAAGATAGATATTATCAACTGGGATGAAAATCCGGCTCTTCTGATAGAAAACGCCCTCAGTCCGGCAAAGGTGATTTCAGTTATGGCAGATCCGGAAGAAAAGATGGCAAGCGTAATCGTGCCGGATTACCAGCTGTCCCTGGCAATCGGAAAAGAAGGCCAGAATGCCAGACTGGCAGCGCGTCTGACCGGATATAAGATTGATATCAAGAGCGAGACACAGGCGATTGAGTCCGGTGAACTCCCTGAAAATTACATGGAGCAGATGGGAATGACAGAGGAGGAAGGATATACCGGCGAGTACGATGACGGATACGAAGAAGACGGCGAATATGAAGAAAACTGGGACGACATCGGAACAGAAGAAGACCAGGACGCAGAAGAAATTGAATTTATCGAAACAGAGGATAATGAGTAAAACCTGAAGGGGTGAAATATTTGGCAGTAAGAAAGAAAATTCCCATGCGAAAATGCGTGGGATGCGGCGAGATGAAGCCGAAAAAAGAGCTGATGCGCATACTTCGGACAGAGGAGAACGACTTCTGCACGGACGCAACCGGGAAGAAAAACGGGCGCGGGGCATATCTCTGCCGCAATGTGGAATGTCTGAAAAAAGCAGTGAAAAACAAAGGGCTTGAAAGATCTTTCAGGCAGAGCATACCGCAGGAAGTATATGACAGACTGAAAAAGGAGATGGACGAAATTGAGAATGGATAAAGTTCTGTCTCTGATCGGCCTGGCCATGAAGGCAGGGAAATGTGTGAGCGGAGAGACGATGACAGAGAGTGAGACAAAAGCAGGAAAAGCGTTTCTTGTGATTGTTGCCCGGGATGCGTCAGACAATACGAAAAAGAAATTTCGGGATATGTGTAAATATTACAGAGTTCCAATTTGTTTTTACGGAGATAAAGATACCTTGGGGCATGCAATGGGAAAAGAATTCCGCGCATCTCTCGCGATATTGGACGAAGGATTTGCAAAAGGAATTCAGACAGAACTTGGGAACAGAGAGGATATTGCATTAAGGAGGTAGTTGCTATGACTAAAGTGAGAGTACATGAACTGGCAAAAGAACTGGGGATGGAAAACAAAGAGCTGGTTGACCTTCTCCAGAAGAAAAATGTCAATGTTAAAAATCATATGAGCACACTGGAAGAAGAGGTAGCCAGTGAAATACGCAGAGAGAGAGCCGGAAAGGCGGCAAAAAAAGAAGATGAATCCGCCGGAACTGAGAAGGCGGAAGGAAACGTGAAGAAAAAAAGTCTTGCCTATGTGATCCGCCCTCAGAATTCCAGAAACAGCAGCAGAATTCAGGGAAGCCGTCAGGGACAGAGAGGCCAGCGCCCGGCAGCTGAAAGAGGCGGACGCCCGGAAAGAGGAGAGCGTCCGGTCCGCCCGGCAGGGGAAGCACGTCCGGCCCGCCCGGCAGGGGAAGCGCGTCCGGTCCGCCCGGCAGGGGAAGCACGTCCGGTCCGCCCGGCAGGGGAAGCGCGTCCGGTCCGCCCGGCAGGAGAAGCGCGTCCGGCCCGCCCGGCAGGGGAAGCGCGTCCGGTACGTCCGGCAGGAGAAGCGCGTCCGGTACGTCCGGCAGGAGAAGGACGTCAGCAGAATCCTGAAGGAAGACTGAACCGTCCGGAAAGAGGAGACCGTCAGGGCGCAAGACCGTCAGGAGATGGGCGAGCGACCGGAGAAAGAAGAGGTCAGCGCCCGGAAAGGGGAGCCCGCGATCAGCGCGCAGGCGGACAGGGCCAGCGTCAGGAGAGAAGAAGCGATTCACGCAGAAACGACAGAGATTCTCTTGCGGCTCCGATTGTAGAACAGCAGAAAAATCAGCGCAATAAAGCAAAAAATAAAGAAAGAGACAATAAGAAGAAAGAATACAGAGACGAATCCTTTGAGGGCAAGGCAAAGAAGGGCAGAAAGCAGAAGCCTGTCGCCGAGGTAAAGAAACCGCAGTCAAAACAGCAGGAAAAGAAGGAAGAGCAGATCAGGCAGATTGTACTTCCGGAAGTGCTTACAATCAAGGAACTGGCAGATAAAATGAAGATAGTTCCGTCTGTCATTGTCAAGAAACTCTTTATGCAGGGCAAGATTGTGACGGTTAATCAGGAAATTGATTACGATACCGCGGAAGAAATCGCCATGGAGTTCGACGTACTCTGTGAAAAAGAAGAAGTTGTGGATGTAATCGAGGAACTTCTCAAAGAGGACGAGGAAGATGAAAACCTGATGGTAAAACGTCCTCCGGTCGTATGTGTTATGGGTCATGTAGACCATGGAAAAACGTCTCTTCTGGACGCCATCCGGCATACAAATGTGATCGACCGTGAAGCCGGCGGAATTACACAGCATATCGGAGCCTATGTGGTTGAGATAAACGGTGAAAAGATAACTTTCCTGGATACTCCGGGACACGAGGCGTTTACCGCAATGCGTATGCGCGGCGCGAATTCCACGGATATCGCGATTCTTGTCGTGGCGGCTGACGACGGCGTAATGCCGCAGACCGTAGAAGCGATCAACCACGCGAAAGCGGCCGGCATTGAAATTATTGTGGCCATCAACAAGATCGATAAGCCAAGCGCGAACATTGAGCGCGTAAAACAGGAGCTTACCGAGTATGAGCTGATTCCCGAGGACTGGGGCGGAAGCACAATATTTGTTCCGGTATCCGCGCACACAAAGGAAGGCATTCCCGAGCTGCTCGAGATGATTCTTCTTACCGCTGAAGTGATGGAGCTTAAGGCAAATCCGAACCGTTCGGCGCGCGGACTTGTGATTGAAGCAGAGCTTGACAAGGGCAAAGGTTCCGTGGCGACGGTGCTCGTACAGAAAGGAACGCTTCATGTCGGAGACGCCATTGCCGCGGGAAGCGCGCACGGCCGCGTAAGAGCCATGATGGATGACAAGGGCCGCAGAGTGAAAGAGGCGGGACCGTCTCAGCCGGTTGAGATCCTCGGACTGAACGACGTGCCGAACGCCGGTGAAGTATTCGTCGGATGCGAGTCGGAGAAGGAAGCAAGAAGCTTCGCGGAAACATTTATCGCTCAGAACAAAGTGAAGCTTCTGGAAGATACAAAGAGCAGAATGTCTCTGGATGATCTGTTCAACCAGATTCAGGAAGGAAATCTTAAAGAACTTAATATCGTAGTAAAGGCAGACGTCCAGGGATCTGTGGAGGCGCTGAAGCAGAGCCTGCTTAAGCTCACCAACGATGAAGTCGTAATAAAAGTAATTCACGGCGGAGTCGGAGCAATCAACGAGTCCGATGTTATACTGGCATCTGCGTCCAACGCGATTATTATCGGATTTAACGTGCGTCCTGATGCGACGGCGAAAGAAATCGCGGACAGAGAAGGAGTCGATCTGCGCCTGTACCGCGTCATCTACAATGCGATTGAAGATGTAGAGGCAGCCATGAAAGGCATGCTTGATCCGGTATTTGAAGAAAAAATTCTCGGCCATGCCGAAGTACGTCAGACATTCAAGGCGTCCGGAGTCGGAACAATCGCCGGAGCGTATGTCAGAGACGGTATATTTGAGAGGAACTGCTCTGTCCGCCTGATCCGCGACGGCATCGTTGTGTTCGACGGACCGCTGGCGTCTCTGAAACGTTTCAAAGACGACGTGAAAGAAGTAAGAGCCGGATACGAATGCGGTTTTGTGTTTGAAAATTATAATGACATTAAAGAAGGCGACGAGGTTGAGGCCTATAAGATGGTTGAGACCGAGAGAAAATAAGCTTTTCTGATTAAAAAAGGAGCGTCTATGAGAAAGAACAGTATAAAGAATACAAGAATCAATGCAGAGGTTCAGAGAGAACTGAGCGTCATCCTGCAGAACGGGATCAAAGATCCCAGGGTAGCGCCGCTGACTTCCGTAGTCGCTGTAGAGGTGGCGCCGGATCTGAAAACATGTAAAGCTTACATCAGCGTGCTGGGAGACGAAAACGCGCAGAAAGATACGATCAGAGGGCTGCAGAGCGCGGAAGGGTATATCCGCCGCGAACTGGCTCGTACAATGAACATGAGAAACACTCCCGAGATTACCTTCATCATGGATCAGTCAATTGAATATGGGGTGAATATCAGCAGAAAGATAGACGAAGTGACAAGAGATTTGAAAGATGGAGCTGATGAATAAAATGAAAATTGTATTGGAAGATATTCTGAGAGGAAAGCGCAGCGTAGCTCTGGGCGGCCATGTCCGCCCGGACGGCGACTGCGTGGGATCCTGCATGGGTCTGTATATGTATCTCAAAGAACAGTATCCGGAAATCGAGACAGACGTATATCTCGAGGAAGTTCCGGAGGCGTACCATATAATTGAATGCACCGGCGACGTGAAAACGGGCGCGCCGGAAAACAGACAATATGATCTCTTTATCAGCCTGGACTGTGCGGACATGAGCCGGCTTGGATTTTCCGCGCCTCTTTTTGAAAACGCGCGCGAGACTCTGTGCATCGACCATCATGCCAGCAATAAGGCGTATGCTGATCAGAACTACATAGTTCCTGAGGCAAGTTCCACGTCCGAACTTGTATGCGGACTGATCGGCCTTGATAAAATCAGCAGAAGAACCGCAGAGGCCCTTTATATGGGAATTGCCCATGATACGGGTGTGTTCCAGTATTCCTGCACTTCGCCGGAGACAATGGAGACAGCGGCGGCTCTGATGCGCAAAGGGATCAACAGCAGCGAGATCATTGATAAAACATATTATGAAAAGACATACGTTCAGAATCAGATACTCGGAAGAGCTCTGCTTGAGAGCATGCTTATTCTGGACAAAAAATGTATTGTCTCTGTAATCCGGAAAAGATCAATGGAATTTTTTAACGCGAAGCCGTCTGATCTGGAAGGAATCGTATCCCAGCTGCGGCTTACGAAAGGCGTGGAAGTCGCCATGTTTCTGCATGAGACAGAGTCGCAGAAATTCAAGGTCAGCCTCCGCTCAAAGGGAAAGGTTGACGTCAGCAGGATTGCCGCGTATTTCGGCGGAGGCGGGCATGTGTGCGCCGCAGGCGTTACAATGCAGGGCTCAAGCCACGACGTGATAAACAATATTACAGAACAGATTGAACGCCAGCTGAAAAAAGGAGAAGCAGAAGAGAAATGATCAATGGAGTTCTGAATATTTACAAGGAAAAAGGCTACACATCCCACGATGTTGTAGCCTGCCTCAGGAAGATTACGGGACAGAAGAAAATCGGTCATACCGGCACCCTTGATCCGGACGCGGAAGGGGTGCTTCCTGTATGTCTGGGCAGAGCGACAAAACTGTGCGACATGCTGACGGACAGGGATAAGACTTATGAAACCGTTCTGCTTCTCGGCAGGACGACAGACACGCAGGATATCAGCGGAACAATCCTGAAAGAGTGTGATGCTTCCGTTATTTCTCCGGAAAAAGCGGAAGAATATATATACAGATTCATCGGAGAATATGACCAGATTCCCCCGATGTATTCTGCGTTGAAAGTAAACGGAAAAAAGTTGTATGAGCTTGCAAGAGAAGGAAAAACAGTGGAACGCAAAAGCCGTAAAGTGACAATCCGCGAAATCCGGATTCTGGAAATGAATCTTCCCCGTATCCGCATGGAGGTGGAATGTTCCAAAGGTACGTATATCCGGACACTCTGTCATGACATCGGAGAAATGCTCGGCGTGGGCGGATGCATGGAAAGCCTGGTCCGGATAAAATCCGGACAGTTTCTGATCGGTAAAAGCGTCAGGCTCTCTGAAGTGGAAGCGGCAAAAGAAAACGGGACGCTGACAGAACTCATTGTTCCGATTGACGAGATGTTTGCGGAACTCGAACCGGTTGTGATGAAAGAATCCCGGGTGCGCACGGCTTATAACGGAGGCGCTTTTTCCGCATTCTGCGCAGCCGCCGGGCCGGAGTACATTCCGGGAAAAGAATACCGCGTCTACGACGAGGCGGGGCATTTTATCGCTGTTTACAGATATGACGGCGAGCTGAAGAAGCTGACGCCCGTGAAGATGTTTCTTGATCCGGAAGAAATCGGACAGACAGGAAAAGCGGCAGAAAAACCGTGATCAGAAACCGGCGTGAAAGAATACAGCGACAGAAGGTGCAGGACAGATATGCAGATTATTACAGGGATACAATCTCATCATTGGACAAAAAGAACAGCCGTAACACTCGGAAAATTTGACGGACTCCACCGGGGACACCAGAAGCTGGTGGAAAAAATCATGACATATAAAAGCTCCGGCTGCGACAGCGTGCTCTGTGCTTTTGACATGGGCAGAGACTCTCTTATGACAAAGACGGAGAGAAGGGAAAAGCTGGACGGGAAGATAGACTGGCTCATAGAGTATCCGTTTACAAAAGAACTCCGGGAGATGGAGGCTGAGGATTTTATCGACCGTGTGCTGTGCGGCGCCCTGCGCGCGTCACACATAGTGGTGGGCACGGACTTCGGCTTCGGATACAGAAAAAGGGGCAGCGCCGCGATGCTGGCAAAATACGCTCAGAGCCGGGGGTATACGCTGGATATAATTGACAAAGAAAGATACCAGGGCCGTGTAATCAGCAGCAGCTATATCCGCGAGGCGCTTTCCGAAGGGAAGATTGCGCTTGCCAACGAGCTTCTGGGCTATCCGTATGAAATGTCCGGCGTGGTTGAACATGGAAAGCGGCTGGGGCGCACGCTCGGGTTCCCCACCATGAACATTGAACCGGAAGAACACAAGATCATGCCACGGTTCGGCGTGTATGCATGTATGGTGCAGATTGACGGAAAATGGTACAGGGCGGTCGGAAACGCGGGAATAAAGCCGACGGTGACAAATGAGCGCCGGCGTCTGCTGGAGGTTTTTGTATTCGGATATGAAGGAGACGCCTACGGAAAAACGATCCGCGCCCGGTTCTTCGGATTCGAGCGTCCCGAGACAAAATTTGCTTCCGTGGAAGAGCTGCAAGACCAGGTTATGAGGGATATCCGCTACGGGGAAGACTTCTTTCGGAAATAGAACAGAAACGACGGAATATGTTTTTAAAAAATAAATTTTTGATTTACAATGCGTCAAAGCTGTGCTATACTGTTCGAGGTGTTAAACAGCCGGTGTTCGGTAATTGGATTTACTCCAGCCGTTACTTAATACCAGGCGTTTTATCAGAAGATTTAAGGAGGAATTAAAAATGATCGCAAAAGACAAGAAACAGGCAATCATCAAAGAGTATGGAAGAAGCGAAGGCGACACAGGTTCACCGGAGGTTCAGATCGCAATCCTGACAGCAAGAATCAATGAGCTGACAGAGCACTTCAAGGCGAACCCGAAGGATCATCACTCAAGAAGAGGACTTCTTAAGATGGTAGGACAGAGAAGAGGACTTCTTGCATACCTGAAGAAAGTTGATATTGAGAGATATCGTTCTCTGATCGAGAGACTCGGACTGAGAAAATAATCTGAACAGTATGGAAGCCGGACAGTTTTCTGCCCGGAGAAAAATAAAGCCGCATCCGGAAATTATGTTGTTTCCGGATGCGGCTTTATTTTCTGAACGGCTTTCCGGGCCGTTCTGTATTTTACAATAATTAATTCCAGAAGTCTGTTCTGTCTTTCAGGCCGATATCAGAAGCTTTGAATACCGGATCCTTACCCTCTTTTTTCTGGCGGATATAATCCCGCATACAGCGGATTGCCGGACCCCCGAGTATAATGATAACCGGCAGGTTGATCAGGGCCATGAAGCCCATAAGAACATCCGCCGTACTCCACACAAGACCAAATTCCATCACGGAACCGGCCAGGACAATAAGCGCCGCGATGATTCTGAAAGTGTTCAGGAGAGCTTTCCCCGGAGTTTTTCCGCAGAGGAATTTCAGCCCCATCTCCGCGTAGTAAAAGTTTCCGATCAGTGTGGTGAAGGCAAACAGGCACAGGGCGATGGATATGAATACTGTTCCGAACTGTCCGAGCGAATTGGAAGCCGCGGCCTGAACCCAGGGCATTCCTTTGAGCTCGGTGCTGGGCGCGACGCCTGAACACAGCAGCATAAATGCGGTTGCGGAGCAGATCAGGATCGTGTCAATAAAAACAGAGAGCATCTGCACAAGCCCCTGTTTCACCGGATGGGACACGGCTGCGCTTGCCGCGGCATTCGGCGCGGATCCCACGCCGGCTTCATTGGAGAACAGCCCGCGCTTAATGCCGTGCATGATGCAGGAACCGGCGAAACCGCCGAAGATCGCCTGGAAATCAAAGGCGTTTGAAAAAATATCGGAAAACATCTTCGGGATCAGCCCGCAGTGTGTCACAACTACGTACAGAGATACAAGAAGATAAAAAATACCCATAAAAGGTACAAGCACCTCTGTGATTTTAGAGATCTGTTTGCTCCCGCCGAATATGCACAGGGCAAAAACCAGGGCAAGAACAGTTCCGATAATAAGCGGCGTGCTGGATTCATTGAAAAATCCGTACGCTCGGAATGAATCTGCAATGTTGAAAGAAGCGACCAGATTGAATCCTCCCATGTATGTCAGAATCAGA
>CALWKB010000027.1 GCA_944381125.1 uncultured Mediterraneibacter sp.
AGAAGCTGCGGCAACCCCTTGAAAGGAAGGTGCCAACCTGAGCGAGCAATCGAACAATAAGAGGATTGTTATGAAATATCAACAGTCCGCTTCCGCGGACTGTTTTCGTTTGGCAGGATTGCCTGCGGGCATAAGTCTCGGCGGACATGGCGCTTGCGCCAATGGCCGGGGAGGCTTATGCCCATAGGCGGGACGCCCGCGAGCGAGATGAAGCGAAGCGGAATCGAGCTTGCGTCAGGCAATCCGTAAGCAGGGAGCGGGACGCCCGCGAGCGAGATGGAGCAAAGCGGAATCGAGCTTGCGTCAGGCAATCCGTAAGCAGGGAGCGGGACGCCCGCGAGCGAGATGGAGCAAAGCGGAATCGAGCTTGCGCAGGCAATCCGTAAGCAGGGAGCGGGACGCCCGCGAGCGAGCTTGCGCAGGCAATCCTGCCGGACGGACAATCCAAAAGAGAAAGCGAAGAAAGGAGATTCGTATGGAAAAAATATTATTTACTTCAGAGTCAGTTACAGAGGGACACCCGGATAAAATGTGCGATCAGATATCTGACGCGATCCTTGACGCGCTGATGGAGCAGGATCCCATGAGCCGCGTCGCGTGCGAGACATGCTGTACAACCGGCATGGTGATGGTTATGGGAGAAATTACGACAAACGCTTATGTGGATATTCCGAAGATTGTCCGCGACACTGTGCGGGATATCGGATATACGAGAGGAAAATTCGGCTTTGACGCGGACACCTGCGGTGTGATCACTACCATTGACGAGCAGTCCGCCGATATTGCTCTGGGGGTTGATAAAGCTCTGGAGGCGAAAGAACATACAATGTCTGAGGACGATATCGAGGCGATCGGCGCGGGAGATCAGGGCATGATGTTCGGATACGCGTCGGATGAGACAGAGGAATATATGCCTTATCCTATCGCAATGGCTCATAAACTGGCCCGGAGGCTTACAGAAGTGAGAAAGAACGGTACGCTGCCCTATCTGCGCCCGGACGGCAAGACGCAGGTGACGGTGGAATATGACGAAAACGGCGCGCCGAAGAGACTGGACGCGGTTGTTCTTTCCACACAGCATGACCCGGACGTAACACAGGAGCAGATCCATAAAGATATTAAAAAGTATGTGTTTGACGAAATTATTCCGGCTGACATGGTGGATGACGATACGAAGTTCTTTATCAATCCTACCGGGCGTTTTGTGATTGGCGGCCCGCATGGCGACAGCGGCCTGACCGGAAGGAAGATCATAGTAGATACTTACGGCGGAATGGCGCGCCACGGCGGCGGCGCGTTTTCCGGGAAGGACTGCACGAAGGTTGACCGTTCCGCTGCTTACGCGGCACGTTACGCGGCGAAGAATATCGTGGCGGCAGGACTGGCGAAGCGATGTGAGATTCAGCTGTCTTACGCCATCGGCGTAGCGCACCCCACATCCATTTCCGTAGATACATTCGGGACAGGAAAAGTATCGGACAGCAGACTGGTGGAGATCATACGGGAAAACTTTGATTTCCGTCCGGCCGGCATTATAAAGATGCTGGATCTGAGGAGGCCGATTTATAAACAGACGGCGGCTTACGGACATTTCGGAAGAAATGATCTGGATCTCCCCTGGGAGAAACTCGATAAGGCGGAAGAACTGAAAAAAATATTATTATAGGTAAAAATCAGCTTTTCATATTCTGGAGTAAGGCATATTTTCGGCCGGAAACAGGATGTGGGAAGCTGTTTTTTTTGAAGAAATACGTATAAAAATTAACAATATACGTAAAAAATCAAACAAAAAAGCAAATATATAACAAAAAATGAAAATGAATGGAAAAGTTGTATTGTCGGAAATGCCGGAAATTAATTCGTCCGGATTTTCGCACTGGATGCAGCGGCTTTTTGAGACTATAATAAATTTGTTGCAGTATGTATTATTATAAAAGGAGGAATGAAAAAGAATGAAGAAGAGAAAGTTAAGCTTCGTTGCTCTCCTTTCTGTCACTGCCATGCTGGTAACTTCTGTTTTGCCGGCAATGGCGGCTCCTTCATCCGCGGACGGCGCGAAAGCGGCGGAACCGCTGGAAAACCAGGTGCTGGATCTGGAGTTTGAAGGCGATGTGACAGACGGGACAGATACAATATCCGGGATCTCAATTCAGGGAAACGGGTATGAGTATGTGGATGGAGTAAATGGAGGACAGGCTTTGAGTCTGTCGGGGAGCACCTATGTGAATCTGGGGAAGGATGAGAGTCTTCAGCCTGAAAATCTCACATTATCATTCTGGATTAATCCGAATGAGACATTAACAGGCGAGCAGATTATTTCCTGGAATAAAAATGAGTGGTGGACGGACGGCTGGTATCTGTCATCGCTGAATGACAATACACCGCTGACGCTGTCGATCGGACCGGCAAATCAGGGCGGCCAGCCATACAATGTAAAGGTATCAGGAAACCGCGCGGAATTTTTCCCGGCAGGTGAATGGACGCACATTGTCGTGACTTATGACAGCACGACGAAGGATGTGCAGATGTACCGTAACGGAATCGCCCAGGAAACGCAGGTGGCTTATGAGATCAACACCGAAGGCGGAGTAACCGGAGTACTGGGCTCAGATCCGGACATGGAAAAATCCATTGGCTATAACGGCCCGGCACATAAGGGCGCTTACCTGAATGCCGCGCTGGATCACTATGAACTGTTCAATGATACAGCGACAGCAGAGCAGGCGCTGGCTCTTTATGAGGAGAACAAGGAGACGCAGACTTCAGGACTGAAAAATCAGGTGCTGGATCTGGAGTTTGAGGACAACCTGACAGACGGCACTGGAATCAATACAGATATTAAATTCGCCGGTTCAGGCTATCAGTATGTGGACGGGGCAAACGGCGGCAAAGCGCTGAAGCTTACAGGAAACACATACATCGATCTCGGGAAAAATACAGAACTTCAGCCGCAGAATCTGACACTGTCTTTCTGGATCAATCCGGAAAAGACCATGACAGGCGAGGGTATTATTTCCTGGAATAAAAACCAGTATTATACAGACGGCTGGTATCTGTCGTCAGAAAACGATAATGTTCCGCTTGCGTTATCCATCGGAGAAGGAAAGAACGCGGGACAGCCGTACAAGGTAAGCGTGAAGGCGAACCGCGCGGAGTTCTTCCCGGCGGGAGAGTGGACGCACATTGTTGTGACATACAACAGCGCGACGAAAGAAGTAGTCTTCTACCGCAACGGTATTGCGCAGACGTCAGTGATCGACTATGCGGTCAATAATGATCGCGACGGAGTACTTGGCTCCGATGAAAGCATGCAGAAGTCCATCGGCTATAACGGCCCGGTATACAACAGCGCATATCTGCTGGCGGCGCTGGATCATTATGAACTGTTTAACGATACGGCTACAGCGGAAGAGGCAATGGCTCTGTATGAAGAGAACGGCGGAGAAATCGACAAGGCGCAGATCGCGCAGGATGATCTTGACGCGCTGAACATTCCCGCGGAGACGAGCCGGAATCTTGCGCTCCCGGCAACCGGAGACGCAGGCTCTGTGATCACATGGGAAGTAACAGAGGGTACGGCCATGGATAATACCGGCGTGATCAGCAGACCGGAAATCGGCGAACCGGACGCGAAAGTTACATTGAAGGCGACAGCCGTATTTATGGACGGCGAGCCGGTGACAAAGGAATTTGAAGTCACAGTACTTGCGAAGAAGCCGATGGATCTGTCCGACACAAGCCTGATGGACGATGTGACGCTGACAGATGATTATCTTGTAAACGCATTTACAAAAGAGAAGGAATACCTGCTCAGCCTGAACTCTGAGAAGTTCCTGTATGAGTTCTACAAGGTGTCCGGTCTTGAACCGACGACAGATGAAGGATACGGCGGCTGGGAGAGAACCGGCTCCTCCAACTTCCGCGGCCATACATTCGGCCATTATATGTCCGCACTTTCCCAGGCATATCTGAGCGAGGACGACGCGGATGTAAAGGCTCAGCTTATGGAGCAGATCGAGGATGCGGTATACGGACTGCAGAAATGTCAGGACGCATACGCAAAAATGTATCCGCAGAGCGCAGGCTATATTTCCGCGTTCCCGGAGGGCGTGCTTGCCAGAGTGGACGGGGGCACATCTCCGACATCGGACGACGGCACAGTGCTTGTTCCATATTACAACCTGCACAAAGTAGTTGCCGGACTGATTGACGTAGCGAAAAATGTAGACGATCCAGAAGTTAAGAATACAGCGATTCAAGTAGCGGAAGCATTCGGCGAGTATCTGTATAACCGCTGTACAAATCTGCCGAACAAACAGCAGCTTCTCTGGATTGAGTACGGCGGCATGAACGAAGCTCTGTATGAGCTGTACCGCATTACAGGAAACGATCACATCAAAGCGGCGGCAGAGTGCTTTGACGAAGTATCTCTGTTTGAGCAGCTGGCAGCCGGCCAGGATGTGCTCAGCGGTAAACACGCGAACACTACCATTCCGAAATTTACGGGAGCTGTAAAGAGATACAGCGTACTTACAGAAAATGAGGAATATTATGATAAGCTTACGCCGGAAGAGAAAGATAATCTGGAGATGTATCTGACAGCAGCAGAGAACTTCTGGGATATTGTGGTAAATGACCATACATATATTACAGGAGGAAACAGCCAGAGCGAGCATTTCCACAATGCGGGCGAGCTGTGCTACGACGCGACGAAGGGATCTTACGACGGAGCGCTTACCTGTGAGACATGTAATACATACAACATGCTGAAACTTACAAAAGCGCTTTACGATCAGACCCAGGATCCCAAGTATCTGGATTACTTTGAGAGAACATTTACAAACGCGATTCTGGCTTCACAGAATCCGGAGACAGGTACGACCATGTACTTCCAGCCTATGGCGGCAGGATACAACAAAGTTTATAACAGACCGTTTGACGAGTTCTGGTGCTGTACCGGAACCGGTATGGAGAACTTCTCCAAGCTGGGCGATTATATTTACCAGATCAAGGGAAACACCCTGTATGTAAATATGTTCTACAGCTCAACCGTTGAAGATGCAGGGCTGGGAATCAGCCTTACACAGGATGCGAATATTCCGAACGAAGATACCGTTATATATACGGTAAATGATATTGTGGACGGAACGTCTGTGGCGCTCAGGCAGCCGGAGTGGCTGGCAGGAGATGCAGTCATTAAAGTAAACGGTAAAGAGCAGAACGTAACGGCAGAGAACGGATTCTTTGTTCTGGACGGCCTGAAGGCAGGAGATGAGATCTCCTACACAATGCCGATGCAGGTGGAAATCGAGTCAACTGCAGATAACGAAAACTTTGTAGCGTTCAAATACGGCCCGGTTGTACTGGCCGCAGAGCTTGGCAGCAAGGATATTGACGCTTCCCAGGCAAACGGAATTCTGGTAAGAGTCGGAACAGAAGATACTTCCGCGAAAGATACCATCACAGTTCAGAATATGTCTGTGAAAGAGTGGAAAGAAAACGTTGCGGAAAACTTTGTGCGGATTGAAGACAGCGAGGATGGAAGAATTCAGTTCCAGTTGAAAAATACAGATTCTGATGAACTGATTTACAGTCCGTATTATATGCAGCATGAGCAGAGATACGGTATCTATATGAATCTGGAAGAGCCGGATTCCCAGGCTTCTCAGGACAGAATCCTGGCTGAGAAGGAAGAACTCCGCGAGCAGGAAGTAAGTGTCGATTATCTGGACAGCTTTGACAACAATAACTCTGAGTTCGCAAAGAACCTTCAGGTGGGCGGGGACACCAGCACGGGATCATTTAACGGAAGAACATTCCGCCATGCAAACGCAGGCGGCTGGTGGAGCTATGACCTTAATGTAGATCCGGAAGCAGAGCACAACTATCTCGGATGTACATGGTACTCCGGCGACCAGGGAAGAAGCTTTGATATTTATGTAAACGATCAGCTGCTCCAGACTGTTACAATTAACAATTCTGCGGGAACAAACGTATTTTATGAGGATCTGTACGACATTACAGACTATATTGAGGACGGCGAGTCAAAAGTGACTGTGAAGTTCCAGAGCACCGGAGGATACGCAGGCGGACTGTTCGGAATCCGCGTGATTACTTCTACAGAGTATGATACAGACGCCAGACTTTCCGGTCTTACATTTGATCAGGGCACACTGGAGCCGGCGTTTGATCCGGATGTGAACGAATATACCCTTACAGTCGGCAAAGATGTGGAGGCAGTTAATATGCTTGCGTCTACTATGAAAGAGAGCGGCCTGGTATATATCGGCGATATCCTGTTTGATAACAGCAATGAACGTCTGATCCGCCTGGACGGTGATGAAACGGCGGTAACCCTCACAAGCTACGCGCAGGATCATAAGGCTTCTCTTAATTACACGATTACAATTGTGAAGTCTGAGGAAGAAGAACCGGAGCCGACGCTTGAAAAGATCGAGATTACAGGCCCTGCGAAGACGGAGTATACGCAGGGAGAAAAACTGGATTTGAGCGGCCTTGTTGTTACTGCAGTATACAGCAATGACAGCAAAGTTGAGCTTCAGGCCGGCGACTATACGGTAAGCGGCTATGATCCGAATGCGGCAGGAAAGCAGACTGTAACAGTAACCTATGAAGGGAAAACTGCAACATTTACCGTAACAGTAACAAAAAGTGAAGAACCGGAGCCGGCGCTCGAAAAGATCGAGATTACAGGCCCTGCAAAGACAGAGTACACCCAGGGAGAAAAACTGGATCTGAGCGGCCTTGTTGTCACTGCGGTATACAGCGACAGCAGCAGAGTTGAGCTTCAGGCCGGAGATTACACAGTAAGCGGTTATGACCCGGATACAGCAGGAAAACAGACTGTGACAGTAACCTATGGCGGCAAAACAGCAGAATTTACAGTGACGGTAGAGGAGAAGCAGACGACTGATCCGAGTGATCCGACTGACCCGGCCGATCCGTCAGATCCGACTGACCCGTCAGACCCGAGCGATCCGTCAGATCCAAGCGGTCCGGCTCAGCCGTCAGATCCTCAGGGCGGCGCTGGCCAGCAGACAGGCGGAAGCAGTCAGGGTACAGATGGCGCGGACAGTTCCAAAGCTGTACAGACCGGAGATACAACCAATGTATTCGGTGCAGCGGCTGCATGTGTTCTCGCACTGGGAATGGCAGGAACTGTTGTGTATGTCCGGAGAAAAAGAAGCTGATTGAACACAGTGAAAAACGGACAGGCGGATAAAACGGCAGTGCCAATAAAATAATCAGAAGAAAGAAGAACCGTTCCTTTCCGGAAAACCGGAAGGAGCGGTTCTTTGCCGTAAGGAAGAGAGTCATGGGCGGAGATGTAAAGCAAATGGGTTGACGGAAAAAACGAAGACCTGTAAAATAGAAAGAAGTCAGACAACTTCGCCCAAGGGGGACGGAGCCTTTTCCAAAAGGGTCCGTCCCCCTTGGAGAGAATATTCTGACAGAAAGGATAATTGCATGAAGCTTCGGACAAAACTTGTTATTGTTTTTATGGCGGTGATGATTCTGCC
>CALWKB010000028.1 GCA_944381125.1 uncultured Mediterraneibacter sp.
CTATATTAGTTATTACGGGCGAGATATCTACTCCAAATTTCATCAAATATTCAAAAGCCATATCACTGATCTCATCAGATATTTTCTTTATTTTTTCCTCCGTCAGAGTGACAAGGATCATAACATCGATATCTGAAAGATCAGAGTAATCGCCTCTTGCATATGATCCATATACAATGACACTATCAAGCGTATTTCCCAGAAGTTTCCTCAAACCGCTGGCAAATTGCTGCATTATATCTATAATATTTATCGGCATTTGATTTCACCTCTTTCAGTTTGAATCCTCTTTATTCTGGTATTTATTATACCGTATTCATTAAAATTTGTATATCTGACACCTTCAACGTTTTTCGCTATTCTTGTCTATTTTCTATATTCCCCTTGTTAAGAAAACAATTTGTTCCCAACGATCACTGCATCTTCAGGATCAAAATAATCGCTCATCAGGCTGCTGAGTCCGCTTGCTTTCCAGGTTTGGTCAAATGTAATATCTTTTAAATTACTCAAAACAATATAAGTCGTGCTTTTAGCAGCATTATTCAATCTTCCTGTGATCTCCAGACGGTATTTGTATGTGTACCCTTCGCAAACCCACGTTCCGTCTGCCGCCTTGTAGTGCGACTTTTGATACACAAATTCTTCATTATCATATTTTTCCTGAATATCGTCTGTCGGCGTCACCTCATACACTTCCGAATAGTTATGTGTGTTGGACGGCGGATTTGTCAGGAAACATACTGCAACTGCAACACATGCAACAATCACTGCAACAATAATCCAAAATGCAGGTTTCTTATAATTCAATATGGTTTTCATTCTATCTCCCTGCGTATTTCATCAATCTGTTCTTCATTTAATCCGGTTGCCTCTTTAATTATATTAATTTCCGCACCGGCTTTCAGAAAAGCAAGGATCATCTCACGTTTGCCTTGTTGTATCCCAGTTTGTATGCCCTCTGTTCTTCCGTTATTGTCTGCTTCTTTCAACTCTTCCGCAAATAATTCTTTCAATGCATCACACATCTTCTTTTCCACCTCCATCTGTTCCCAGTTTGCACGGGTAATGAGATCCATTACGGCAGCGTAATCTTTTGATTTCCTGTGCTTTTCATATTCACGCATCAGTTTCTGTATTTCTTTGTCTGCGGATCAATCCCCTTTATCCGGTCCGTATTGGATTGATAGATACAGGCATAGCCGTAAACTTTATAAAAATCATTGACGCTCAGGCTGGCGCCGGGCGATTTATATTCAATGATATTGCAGTTTTGCATTCTTCACGTTTTCTCCTTCAGTATAATACATTCTGTTTCTCTGGTGCAACTTTATATTTTATTGCTGTTTATTCCTGCAATGGCATCCCCTCATCCGGCTTAACCCGTGCGCAGCTCGATTCCGCACTCCGTGCTTCATCTCGCTCGCGGGCTGCGCCCTATATAAAAAACAAAGACATCCATCACTCGTGCAAGCGCGGTGATGGATGTCTTCATTTTTTATGCACGGCTTAAGCCTAACCCGCAAATTTGCTCCAGTAGCCCTGTATGAACAGGAAGATTACGATGAGCGGTATGATGTATGTTACGTATGGCCTTACCCATTTCGGGAATTTCAGGCCTTCGCCTGTATTTGCCTCGTCTACGAAGTTATTCCAGCCCCAGCCGTACCGGCTCGTACAGAACAGCACATAGATAAGGCTGCCCAGCGGGAGCAGGTTGTTGCTGACGATGAAGTCTTCCAGATCCAGGATCGCGGATCCCTCGCCGAACGGTGCGAATCCGCTCAGCACATTATATCCCAGCACGCACGGCATGGACAGGATCAGGATGGCTATAAGATTGATGGCTACGGCTTTCTTCCTGGAGCATCCGGTCAGGTCCATGGCGAATGCAATGATATTCTCAAATACGGCGATGATCGTGGACGCCGCCGCGAAGAACATGCAGAGGAAGAAGATCGCGCCCCACAGTCTTCCGCCCGCCATGGAGTTGAAGATATTCGGCAGAGTGATGAAAATCAGGTTCGGGCCGCTGTCCGGGTTTACGCCGAACGCGAAGCTGGCCGGGAAGATGATCAGTCCGGAGATCAGCGCCACACAGGTGTCAAGCACGGTGATCGCCACGACTTCTCCCGCGAGCCTTCTTTTCTTTTCAATGTAGCTTCCGAAGATCGCCATTGCTCCGATGCCAAGGCTCAGGGTGAAGAAGGACTGGTTCATGGCCGCCGATACGACTTCCATGATGCCCGCTTCTTTCATCTTGCCGAAATCCGGCAGCAGATAGAACTCAAGCCCTGCCACTGCGCCGGGCAGGAGGATGGAACGGACTGCCAGGATGATCAGCAGGATGAAGAGCATGACCATCATAATCTTGGTGATGCCTTCCACGCCTTTCTGAAGTCCCAGATTTACAATTGCAAAACACAGAACGACAACCACTGCCATACATACGGTCATGAGCACCGGCTGCCCCATCAGGCTTCCGAATTCGCCCTCGATCTGCGCCGCATCCATGCCTTCAAAACTTCCCGCCGCCATCTTGAACAGATAGATCAGAAGCCATCCTCCGATGGTCGTATAGAACATCATCAGCAGATAGTTTCCGGCGATGCCGAACCATTTATACCAGTGCCATTTTGTCCCCAGCGGCTCCAGCCTGTCGAACGCCTTCGCGATGCCGCAGCCTGCGGAGCGTCCCACGGAGAACTCCATTACCATGATCGGGAAGCCCAGCAGCACCAGACAGCACAGATAGATCAGCACAAATGCCGCCCCGCCGTACTGTCCCGTGATATACGGGAAACGCCATACATTTCCAAGTCCGATCGCGCAGCCCGCAGAAATCAGGATGAACCCGAGGCGGGAGCCGAATTTTTCCCTTTTCATAAAATAATCATTCCTCTCTTCCTTTTGTACTTTTCCCGGGAATTCTCCCGGATACGACAGTTACACCCTGATCAGTTCATACTGCCGGGTGCCCAGACCGATCTCTTCTGCATGAGCCAGGCATGTCTTCCACTCACTCTGAGGCGTCGTATTTACAAAGTGATCATGATGATCACAGAAATCTTTTTCATGCATTCGCTCATCGAGAAGGCTTCCGGGAATCGGTTCCTGTGCGTTGCATGCGTCCGCGCACGCCTGATCCAGCGCCACCGGGTCAAAACTTGCGAACATTCCGATATCAGGTACAATCGGTATGTCGTTTTCCGCATGGCAGTCGCAGTACGGAGAGACGTCCAGCACAAGGTTAATATGGAAATTTGGTCTTCCGTCCACCACGGCTTTGGAATATTCCGCGATCTTCATATTCAGTTCCTTCGCCGCCGAAGAATTTTCATTATATATCGCGTCAAAATTGCACGCTCCCAGACATCTGCCGCATCCTGCGCATTTGTCATGATCAATCACGGCTTTGTTTTCCGGAAATGAAATCGCTCCGTGGGCGCAGTTTCGCGAACAGACTTTGCAGCCTACGCAGACCGTTCTGTCAACCGACGGCTTCCCGCTGTTGTGCTGCTCCATTTTCCCGGCGCGGCTGCCGCATCCCATACCAATGTTTTTCAGACAGCCGCCAAATCCTGCCATCTCATGTCCTTTGAAATGACTGAGACTGATAAACACATCCGCGTCCATTACCGCCCTGCCGATCTTCGCTTCTTTTACAAGCGTGCCGCCTTCCACCGGAACGCTTACGTCATCTGTTCCCTTCAGGCCGTCGCCGATAATAATATGACATCCTGTTGAAAGCAGATTAAATCCGTTTTCATACGCTGCACTCAGATGTTCCAGCGCATCTTTTCTCCTCCCCACATACAAAGTATTACAGTCTGTGAGAAACGGACGTCCGCCCAGTTCCTTCACGACATCCGCCACCGCCTTTGCGTAATTCGGCCTGAGATAAGACAGATTGCCGGGTTCTCCGAAATGAATTTTTATCGCCGTCATTTTTCTGCTAAAATCAATATTGCCTATTCCGGCTTTTTTTACGAGCTTCTTCAGTTTTTCCGGCAGATTCGTGCCCGGTTTTGCCCGGAAATCCGTAAAATATACTTTTGATTTCTCCATAATTATCTCCTTTCTCCCGAATAAATATCTTTTATGATATAGTAAATGAATTCCAATTACTTCGCCACGCAAAAACAATTCGCCGTTACGGCTGCCGTAAGATTTCCCAGATCGTCCTTCACATCAATCCGGTAATAACAGGTCGACCGGCCTTTTTTTACACAGACAGCCTCCGCTGTCAGCCGTTCGCCTCTGGCACGGCTCAGATAATTAATCTGAGAGTCCAGCGACACCCAGCCCATCTCCTGCCAGTTAGATGCAACGGCGAGCGCAAAATCCGCAAGAGTAAAATACACGCCTCCCATTACCGCGCCCATGGCATTTCTGTGTCTTTCTTCAATCTTCAGGCTGCATTTTGCGTAATGATCGTCCACCTCATCTATAACCGCGCCGTTATACGTAGCGAAACGATCCTGTTCAAACATTTTCTTTACTTCCTCTGATGGTTTCACAGCAGAACCCCTCCCGTCTTTTGCATCTTTATCTGCTTTTTCTAATAAAAAACGCAACCCCTCAGCATTGCTGGGATTGCGCTTTTCATCAGCAAGCCGGAAATCAGACTTGAACTGACGACCCCTTCATTACGAGTGAAGTGCTCTACCGACTGAGCTATTCCGGCATTCTGTCCGCATTTTGCGGACTCTGTTATTATATCGTGTTTCTTTTTAAATTTCAACTGTTTTTTTATCTTTCTGAAAATGTCCGGCATAAAACCGGTGCAGAGAGTCTTTCCGCCCCCTGCGTGCGTTATTTATGAGTCCGATCCGCTTCCGGAAACATGAACTGTAAGCTGATTGTACGGGATCTCGATCTTCGCCTCGTCAAACTTAAGTTTGATCTCTTCCAGCAGCCGCCATCTTGCCGCCCAGTATTCTTCCGTCCTGACCCATGCGCGCAGTCCGAGAATAACGGCGCTGTCCGCCAGTTCTGATACAAATACGACAATTTCTTCATCCTGAATAACAGAAGCGTCTCCGTAAAGCAGGTCCTCCAGAATCTTTTTGGCCTTCTTTATGTCCGCGTTATAAGAAATTCCCACTTTCAGATCGAGTTTTCTCTCCGGTCTTGCCGTGACATTTGTCAGACTGTTGCTTGTAAGAATGCTGTTTGGAACGACTACCGTCTGATTGTCCACTGTGGCCATTTTAGTATAAAAAATCTGAATTTCTTTTACCGTTCCCTCGATTCCTTCCTGCGGCACCGAAATATAATCTCCTACCGCGAAAGGTTTCAGAAGGAGGATCAGGACGCCGCCCGCGAAGTTGGAAAGACTTCCCTGCACGGCAAGACCAATTGCAACGCCGGCCGAAGCGATCAGCGCCGCCACAGATGAGGACTCTACGCCGAAGTTTGTGGCAATAACAAATACCAGAAGCGCATACAGGCCGAATTTAAGCAGAGAATCGACAAACTGAGTCACCCCTGTATCCGCTCCGGTCCGTTCAAAAGAACGCCGCACAATTCTGCGGATCCATCTGATTACTTTGCCGCCTATAAAAAAGAATGCCAGGGCAAGAGCCACTTTAATTCCAAACGAAATGATATTCGGTATATTGTCTTCAATAAACTGAAAAAAGCTGTTCACTCCCTTTGTCGCGTCCGACGCCGCGTCCACTGCAGGATCCAGAATATCCGTTACTGATTCATCCGTCAGATCTGCCGCCGCTAAAAACATGGTTCTCCCTCCGTTTCTGTCCTTTTTTATTTATTCAGTGCAAGAAAGGCGCACAGGTTGCCGCGTCTGGCTCCCTGCGCCCTGTGCGAATACAAAAATTCACTGTTGCAGTGTGTGCACAGATTTGTAACAGCCATGTGTTCCGGAAGAATTCCCGCTTCCCGGAATATGATCTCGTTTGCCTTCCATAAATCTAACTGGTATTTTCCTCCGGGTTTTTCATAAAACAGTTCTTTCCACACACTTTTGTCAAATGCATCTTTGAACTGCAAAATCACTTCTTCGCTGACCTCATAACAGTCCATACACACGGACGGCCCCACCGCGGCAAAAATATCCGCAGGGTCAGAACCGAAATGCCGCGTCATTTCTTCAACCGTCTTTTTTCCGATCTTCCCGACCGTCCCACGCCATCCCGAATGGCTCAGGCCAATGGCCTTCTTTACCGGATCGACAAAATACAGAGGCACACAGTCCGCATAAGATGTAACCAGACAGAGTCCGGGCACGTCTGTAATCATACCGTCCACATCCGTATAATCTCTCTTTCTTGTCAGCCCTTTCCCGCGGTCTGCCTCTGTCATCAGCCGCACATTCGTTGTGTGCGTCTGCTGCGACAGCACCATATCTTCGCAGTCCACTCCGACAGCCCGGCCTATTCTCCGAAAATTTTCTCTCACAGCCTCCGGCCGGTCGCCCCGGTCAAAGCTCAGATTCATGGATGAATAATATCCCTCACTTACGCCTCCAAGCCGGGTTGAAAATCCATGCTTTACAATTCCTGTATTCCGAAGCAGGGGAAATTCCAGATAGGGAACTTCATCCCCCCGCTCATCAAATATATGTCTGTCATCTTTGTATTTAAGTCCAATCCCCACTGTCACGCCCGCCTTTCTGCAGCTTTCATCCCGCAAACGCATCTTTTATATGAATAACGGAGGTCCCCTCTATACCGATAACGTCAAAACGGCAGGGAAGATCTCCTCTCTTCATTCCGGCGACATAATGGGCCGCGCACCGGAAAATCGTCTGCTGCTTGCGCCTGTCCACAGCCGCAAGAGAGCTGCCCTTTTCTCCCCCGGAACGGTATTTTACTTCACAGAATACAAGGTAAATCCCGTCCTTTGCAATAATGTCTATTTCGCCAAAGCGGCAGCGGTAATTATATTCCAGAACCTCATACCCCAGCTGTTCCAGATAATATCCCGCTGCCTGCTCATATGTTTTCCCTGTCTGTCTTTTATTTCTTCCTGACACGCCTTTTCTCCGCCTCCGGCCTCTTGCCTTTCTTTCCGGAATACACGGCCTCTTCTGCGCCTTTAAGACTCAGACAAAATGCCCGATAAAGCTTCTCCTGTGGATCGGCGAAGGGCCGAGCCGGCGCAGTGCCGCGATATGCTCCGCCGAGCCGTATCCCTTATTTGAAGCAAATCCGTAGCCCGGAAATTCTTCTTCATATTGCGTCATAATCCGGTCCCTTGTTACTTTTGCGAGAATGCTGGCCGCGGCGATTGAAACACTTTTCGCATCTCCCTTAATAATCGGGATCTGCGGGATCGTCATATCCGGAATTGTCACCGCGTCGTTCAGCAGAACGCCGGGTTTAACATTCAGGCCGGAAACCGCCTCGCGCATAGCCTCATAAGTCGCCTGCAGAATATTGATCTGATCGATCCGTTCCGGAGAAATAATCCCCACGGCACAGGCAACGGCTTTTTCTCTGATCTCATCATATAACTGTTCTCTTTTTTTTGCCGACAGTTTTTTTGAATCATTTACCCCGTATATTTCACAGTCTTTCGGAAGGATCACTGCGCCCGCCACTACCGGACCGGCCAGAGGGCCTCTCCCCGCCTCATCGATACCGCAGATCAGACCGCAGCTTTCATACTCCGCCTCATACACGGACATGCCTCTCAGACGTTCCCTCTCTTTTTCCAGCGCTTCCTTCTTTTTCCTGTATCCGGCGATCAGCTTCTGCACGCCGGTTCTTTCATCACCGGCATACAGCCGGCACAGCTCTTCGCCGCCTTCTGTTCCCGCCGCTTCAAACTCCTGGCGGATCACGGAAATGCTTTTATTCATGTTTAATCACTCCAAATTTATCCAGAGGCCAGATTCGAATCCACGCGCGGCCCAGCAGGTCATCCTTATGTATCACGCCTACATTGGCCGCTCTGCTGTCCTGACTGTTGTTCCGGTTGTCCCCCAGCACAAAATATTCGTCATCGCCAAGAACTACCGGTTCTTCGGCAGTTCCCGCGTTCTTCATCACTTCGTTGCCATAATGTTCATCCAGCTTCAGTCCGTCAATGTAAACATAACCGTCAACTATCTGAACTGTTTCGCCGGGAAGTCCTATAATCCGTTTGATGTAATAAGTATTCTTTTCATATTTATATGGAAAGACAACAATATCGTACCGGGACGGAGCGCGGAACCTGTAGGAAATCTTATCCACAATAAGCTGATCTCCGTTGGAAAGAGTTGTTTCCATAGACGATCCGCTTACCTG
Source organism: uncultured Mediterraneibacter sp. (assembly GCA_944381125.1). Classification (GTDB taxonomy): domain Bacteria; phylum Bacillota; class Clostridia; order Lachnospirales; family Lachnospiraceae; genus Mediterraneibacter. The sequence continues at coordinate 8,256 of CALWKB010000028.1, forward strand.
TGTCCTCTGTCCCACAAATGTAATCACCAGATAGGATATTACTATAATTACAAGAATGTAAAGCAGCCATGAGCCCAATTCTTTCGCAATACTTTTCATCTGTCATTTCCTCACTTTCACCAGCCTCATATGCGCTGTCACTTTTCGGCAAACTCTTCCGGACTTTCAAGAGTAATCCTTCCCAGACGTCCGTTCCGGAAATCGTCGAGAAGAAGCGCCGCCGCTTTTTCAGTATCAAGTTCGTTTCCTCTGACAAGGCAGTGGCGGCTCTCTGCGATCGCTCTGAGACGCTCATACGGGTCTTCGGAAGATTCCACCCCGTATTTTTCTCCGATCACCCCGGCGTATTCCCTGTCGAGATATTTTACAAGTTCTGCCGCAAGCTCTTCCGTCTGGAGAATCTCGTCTTTAATCGACCCGATAAATGCAAGCTTCAGAGCCGCCTGCTGATCCTCAAATTTCGGCCAGAGAATCCCGGGCGTATCAAGAAGCTCTACGCTTTTATTCAGCCGGATCCACTGTTTTCCCTTGGTAACTCCCGGTTTATTCCCGGTCTTTGCGCAGGCTTTTCCTGCCAGAGCATTGATAAAGGTAGATTTTCCCACGTTCGGAATGCCGGCTACCATGGCGCGCACCGGACGGTTCAATATCCCCTTCTTCCGGTCCCGCTCCATCTTCTCGCGGCATGCCTCCTGGATCACGGACTGAATTGATTTAATTCCGCCGCCTTTTTTGGAATTAACCTTAACAGCAGAATATCCCTTTTCCCTGAAATATGCAACCCATTCGTCATTTCTTTTTTCCGCTGCAAGATCTGCTTTATTCAGAAGAATCAGGCGCGCCTTATTTCTGCCCATCTCGTCAATATCCGGATTCCGGCTGCTCAAAGGTATCCTCGCGTCAACCAGCTCAATAATCAGATCAATCAGTTTTATATTTTCCTGCATCATTCTCCGGGCCTTTGTCATATGGCCCGGATACCACTGAAAATGCATCTTTTCTCCTCCTAAATCAGTCCAAAGTTATCCCCGAAGCTTGTCACAAACCAGGCTTTTCCGTAAATATCCGCTTCTCTGACCGGACCTGCGTCCGGGCTTCTGCTGTCGTCGCTCACTCCCGGATTATCTCCGATAACAAAATATTCTCCGTCGCCCAGCTCTACCGGAGCTGAGGCAAGACCCGCATACTCAATATTTTCCGCGTAAATGTCTTCCGTCTGCTTTTCGCCGTCTATATAGATGCTGCCGTCGATAATCTGAACCGTCTCGCCCGGCAGCCCCGCGATCCGCTTAACAGAATACTGCTCGCTCCCGCCCTGACTGTATACAACAATATCTCCTCTTGACGGAGAAAACATCATGTAACTGAGACGGTTGACAAGCACCACTTCGCCATTTCCAAGCGTCGGCATCATAGACTCCCCGGTATTGCTGACTCTGTGTCCAAAAGCCAGAACAAGAAACACAGCCGCGGCGCAGACCAGTATAATCTCGCCCAGCATGCAAAGCGCCGACGCGGCGCTGATATGCTTACGTTTTCCATGTCCGCCGGCATGATCTTTCCCCCGTTTTTCGCTTTCAAACCGAAGCTTCGAATGTCCGGAAGATTTTTTTCTTCCTTTGCCGTTCTTTCCGGACGGACCTCTGCGCTTTCTGCCAAACTTCAGTCCCTGCATAGCTCCTCCTCATTTCTTTATGCGCGCCATCGCAGCGGATTTACCCGCTGCATTCCGCCTTTGCTTATAACAAAAGGGACAAACTACAAATCTGTAATTGTCCCTCTCATAGTTACTATTTTACTAATTCTTTTACTTTCGCAGCTTTTCCGACACGTTTTCTTAAGTAGTTCAGTTTTGCTCTTCTTACTTTACCTTTGCGGACAACTTCCACTTTCTCAACATGCGGTGAATGGATCGGCCATGTCTTCTCTACGCCGATTCCGTTGGATGTCTTTCTTACTGTAAAAGTAGCTCTGGAACCGCCTCCCTGCTTCTTGAGGACTGTTCCTTCAAAAACCTGAATTCTTTCGCGGTTTCCCTCTTTGATCTTGGCATGTACTCTTACGGTATCGCCAACGCTGAACTCCGGTACATTCTCTTTTAACTGCTCTGCTTCGATCTTTTTAATAATCTCGTTCATTTCTGTGTGACCTCCTTAATATTTGACGTTCTTAACACCATTTTGTGCCAGAGGACCATCGCTCTTCTTTTCACAACTGTTGTAGTTTACCATATTTCTACAGCTTTTTCAAGCCCTAATCATTTTTTTCTCCACTGTTCTGTCCGGCCCATTCCCGGAGCCATTTCTTTTCTTTGTCCGTAAGCGCGGATTTTTCCAGAAGATCCGGTCTTCTCTCGTAAGTACGTATAATAGACTGCTCCCTGCGCCATTTTTCTATATTGGCGTGGTGTCCGGAAAGCAGAACCGGCGGAACCTTTTTTCCATGCCACTCTTCCGGTCTGGAATACTGCGGATATTCCAGCAGATTGTCCTGAAAAGACTCAAACTCGGCAGACACATCATTGTGAAGAACTCCCGGCACCAGCCTGGATATTGCGTCTACCATAACCATCGCCGGAAGTTCTCCGCCGGTAAGCACGTAATCGCCGATGGAGACATAATCTGTCACGATTTCCTCCAGCACTCTTTCATCGATCCCCTCGTAATGACCGCAGAGCAGAATCAGATCTTCCTCTTTTGCCAGTTCTTCAGCCATGCTCTGGCAAAAAACATCACCCTGCGGCGACAGATAGACAACTCTGGGGCGGCGTTCTTCCGCAGTATTATCCGAAGAAGAAAAATCCGCCCGGGCACCGGCTCTCCGACTGCGGATTCTTTCTGCCAGAGCTTCATAGGCAAGATATACCGGCTCTGCCTGCATCAGCATGCCGGCTCCGCCGCCGTACGGATAATCATCCACGCTCTGATGCTTATTAAACGCGTAATCGCGGATATTTACCGCCTCGATCGACAAAAGCCCCGCCTGGACAGCCCGGCCGATAATACTTGTATTGAGTCCGTTCATAACCATCTCCGGAAACAAAGTAAGTATATGAAAATTCATAGTTCTTTTCTCCTCTTCAAAACTCATCCGCGAAGACGGAATCATTTTTCATCTTCCGATATAAGACCGTCCAGCAGATGAATCCTCATTTTCCGATTCTCCACATCCACTTTCAGTATGCACTGGCGAATCGCCGGTACAAGTACTTCCCCGTGCCGGTCTGAATCGATGATATACACTTCATTCGCTCCTGTCTCCATTACATCCCTGAGCACTCCGAACCGTGTTTCTTCTTCATCTTTATATACATCCATGCCGATCAGATCCGCGATAAAATACTCGTTTTCCGCAAGCTTCACCGCATCTTTTCTCGACACAAGCAGACTTTTCCCCTTGTAACGCTCAATATCGTTTATATTGTCAATGCCTTTGAACTTCACAATTACAAACTGTTTGAAAAATTTTACTGCCTGAATCTCGAGCCCGATCCGTTCCCGTCCGGTATCGAGAAATATATTTTTCAGCTTTTTAAACCGGGCCGGATCATCTGTTGTGGGAAACACTTTTACTTCGCCCCGGATTCCGTGTGTAGAGGATATCACTCCCACCTGAAGAAACTGTTCCATTTCTCCTGTTTCCTTTCTCATGCCTTTTTCGCATTTATGTCAGTATAACGCCAGGCTTTTTCCGCCGCTGTGCTGAAAAAGAAAGGGGCAGACTCTCCAAACCGGAAACCTGTCCCTTTTATCCTGCTGTTTTCAGCGCTGCCGCGCCTGACGCGCGGTTTTTCTTTATTATACGATATCGACAACTACCCGTTTGTCTTCTTTTGCCGCAGCCGCTTTAACAACGGAGCGGATCGCCTTGGCAATACGGCCCTGCTTGCCGATTACTTTTCCCATGTCGCCGTCCGCGACATGAAGTTCAAGCACAGTTGTACGGCCTTCCTTTTTCTCGTTTACAGAAACTTCTTCCGGATGATCCACAAGTGCTTTTGCAATTACTTCCACTAACTCTTTCATCTTACGCGCACCTCCGCGAAGTCTGCTTATTTCTCGATACCTGCTGCCTTGAAGATTTTTCCTACTACTTCTGTCGGCTGAGCACCGTTATTGAGCCATTTTTTAGCGGCTTCCTCATCTACTTTGATCGCGCTCGGATCACAGTTCGGATCGTATGTTCCGATCTCTTCGATAAATCTTCCGTCTCTGGGGGACCTGGAATCAGCTACTACGATTCTATAAAAAGGAGCCTTCTTCTGTCCCATTCTTCTTAATCTGATCTTTACTGCCATTTTTTTCACCTCTTAAATAATTTTTCTTATTTGTTGCTTCTGCCGTCAGCCCCGCCGCGTATGCAGCCGGCCGCCTCCGGCATGATCTATGTGTTAAAAGGGAAGTCTGAATCTGCCCCTTTTGCCACCTTTGCCGCCCATCATTCCCGGAAGCTTTTTCATCATCTTCCTGGATTCATTGAACTGTTTCACCATCCGGTTGACTTCTGCGATATCCACTCCGGCGCCTCTGGCGATTCTGTGCTTTCTGGAAGGGTTAAGCAGCTCCGGATTTCTTCTCTCTTCCGGCGTCATGGAATGGATCATTGCCTCCATCTGCGCCATCTTCTTTTCATTTTCCTCAGAATCCAGCTCAGGCATTTTCCCTTTTCCGCCAAGGCCGCCGAGCCCCGGCATCATGCTCATAATCCCGGAAAGGCCGCCCATCTTACGCATCTGCGCCATGCTTTCCAGATAATCATCAAAATCAAACTGGGCCTTTTTCATTTTATCGGCCATCTGCATGGCCTTTTCTTCATCTATCTGAGCCCCGGCCTTTTCAATAAGCGTAAGAACATCGCCCATGCCAAGGATGCGTGAAGCCATTCGGTCCGGATAAAACTGCTCCAGATCCGACAGTTTCTCGCCCATGCCGACATACAGGATCGGCCTGCCTGTAACTGCTTTGATCGAAAGCGCGGCGCCGCCTCTTGTGTCGCCGTCAAGTTTTGTGACAATAACACCGTCAATTCCAATTTTATCATTAAATGTACCGGCAACATTTACCGCATCCTGTCCGGTCATGGCGTCAACCACCAGAATCGTCTGATGTACCTCAACCGCCTCCTTGATTTCCTGCAGCTCGGCCATCATATCTTCATCAATATGCAGCCGGCCGGCCGTGTCAAGAATAACAATATTGTTTCCGTTTTTCGCCGCATGCTGCACAGCTGCTTTCGCAATGTCCGCCGGGCGGTTCCTGTCGCCCATGGAAAAGACTTCCACGCCCTGCTTTTCTCCGTTAATCTGCAGCTGCCGGATCGCCGCGGGACGATATACATCACATGCCACAAGAAGCGGTTTCTTACCTTTTAACTTGAATTTCCCGGCCAGTTTCGCGGTTGTAGTCGTTTTACCGGCCCCCTGAAGACCTGCCATCATTATAACCGTCATGGCGCTTCCGGGCTGAAGCCTGATCTCCGTCGTTTCGGATCCCATCAGCTTCACAAGCTCTTCGTTTACAATTTTAATCACCATCTGTCCCGGATTGAGGCCGTTCATCACATCCTGTCCGACCGCCCGTTCCTGAACATCCTTAATAAAGCCCTTCACGACTTTGAAGTTGACATCCGCCTCGAGGAGAGCCATCTTCACTTCCCTCAGAGCCGTTTTAACATCATCCTCCGTGAGCCTTCCCTTGCTGCGGAGATTTCGGAACACATTCTGTAATTTTTCCGTTAAACTGTCAAATGCCATTCTGATATCCCTCTGAAACTTCCTGCTCTTTAGCCCTGTTCTCAAAACAACAGGACCGCTTTTAACTATATTGCTTTCGGCTTTTTATAATCTTTACAGCTCTTCAAGTATCGCGACGGAAATACTTCGGATATTCTCCGCCGCTTCTTCCGGCGTCTTCTTTTTCTGTTCCCACTCTTTCAGAACGCCGTCAATCTGGCCGACCTTATCCTTAATCAGAAGAAACCGCTCCACCAGATGAAGCTTGGCTTCATATCCCTCAAGGGCCTTCTGACAACGCCGGATCAGATCATGAACACCCTGCCTGCTGATCCCTGCTTCCTGAGCGATCTCACTCAAAGAAAGATCATCCGCCACAAACTTCTCATATATTTCCTTCTGATGCGACGTAAGAAGCTCGCCGTAAAAATCATATAATAAAGCCTGCTCTAAAATCTTATTCATTGCAGTCACCTTTGCTATCATACACGAACAGAGAATCGCTGTCAAGTATTTTTTCTTTACGCGATTGGGGACGTAGTAAAACCCGGTTTTACTACGTCCCCAATCGCGTTTTGCCCTGTCCCTTTTTCGTATTTTAATCCTTTTCGGACAATTTTCAAAAACAGGAATATTCTTAATATAAAAAGGGTTCTTTTATGAAATGGGTTAAAAAAACCGTTCACTACTGGTGTGATGATATTTCCCGCGGCCGCTGTCTTGGAAAAGGGATCTGCGCCGCCATCCTTGATACCGGAATTTCGCTTCACCCGGATCTGGACGGCCGGATTACAGATTTCCGCGATTTTACCGGAAATAGTATAAAATGTCGGGATGACAGCGGGCATGGAACGCATGTGGCGGGCATTCTTGCCGGAAACGGGACGGTTTCCGGCGGAATCTATGCGGGTATGGCGCCGCAGGCTGATCTTGTTATAGGGAAAGTTCTTGACCGGGAAGGCAACGGGAACGTAGACAATGTGATCAGCGGCATCCGCTGGATAATGGATTCTGCCTCTGCTTACAATATACGCATCGTCAATATCTCCGTGGGGACGCAGCCGGAACTTATCCAGTCCCAGAAAGACCGTCTCCAGGAAGCGGTGGAAGAACTGTGGGATATGGGACTGGTTGTTGTTGTTTCTGCCGGAAATTACGGTCCCCGCTCAGGCACGGTCGTTGTCCCGGGAACCAGCAGAAAAGTCATTACCGTCGGCGTGCCGGATTCTCCCGGCTCTTTTCACAGTCACCGCAGAGAACGGGTCAACTACTCCGGCCGCGGACCGACAAAAGAATGCATTATCAAACCGGATATTTTTGCTCCGGG
>CALWKB010000029.1 GCA_944381125.1 uncultured Mediterraneibacter sp.
TTTTTCCGGTGAGAAGAATTTTACTGCCCCTTCTTAAGCTGCTGTCACGGCTCCGCCACTTGCAAATCTGTTCTCCGTAAACTATAATAGACTATCATTATCAATCCGGAGGAAATTATGGCGGGCAGGAGAGAACAGCGGAAAGAACAGAAGAAAAAAGCGCGTTCAGCTGTGAAGCGCAATTACTGGGGAGCGGTCTCCGTCTGCTTCCTGATAGCCATGCTGACAACCGTATATCCCGTGACGACTACGTTTTTCGGGCTGCACGCCGTGTCGGGACTCCCGGTGGAAGTGCCGGGGACAGGCACGTCCGACCTTGCCAATTCGGATGTTGTGGCGAGGCTTCTGGAGCAGGCTGTCCCGCAGAGCGGAAAAATAATCGGCAGACTTCCGCAGCCTTTGTACGAGGCGGGAGGGCTGGCTGTAGATATCGGCACCTCCACGGGTTCTTTTTTCTTTTCCGTGCTTCGCGCCGTAAACGGATTTATGGCGAAAGAAGGAGGAGCCGCGGTGTTCCTGTCCGTGGGTGTGGCGATTGCTTTTCTCGGACAGATTTTCGTCAGCAATCTTCTGCGGATCGGAGAAAGCCGTTTTTTTATGGAGAGCAGAAACTACAGGAGAACAAGAATATCAAAAATATTTTTCCTGTATAAGCTTCGCTGTTTCTGGAAACCGGCCTGGGTCATGCTGTGCAGATCCGTGCTCCAGATATTGTGGAACCTGACCATTGCAGGCGGGATTATAAAGCATTATGAATACAGCATGATTCCGTACATACTGGCGGAGAACCCGAAGATCGGGAGAAAAAAAGCGTTCCGCCTTTCCAGACAGATGATGAAGCACAATAAATGGAAGCTGTTCTGGCTGGATATGTCCTTCCTTGGCTGGAGAGTTTTGTCGCTTTTTACGCTGGGGATTCTGGATTTTGTTTTCGTTAATCCGTATGTGGCGGGGACAAAAGCGGAGTTTTACATATCGCTGCGCAGAAACTATGTTCTTTCGCGCTGCGCCGGATATGAAGATCTCAATGACTCCTATCTGGAACATGTTCCGTCGGAGGACGAGCTGCTGATCAGTAAGGCGCTTTACGATGATTCGCAGGGGCCGTACACGAAGACGACTTATTTTGAACCGGAGCAGTATCCGGTGTTTCTGTTTCATATACAGCCGCCGGTGAAAGCGGTAAAACAGCCGGTTCGGGCGGACCGCAGGTACGACCTGCTTTCCATGATTTATCTGTTTTTCCTGTTTTCCATATTCGGATGGCTTGCGGAGGCGCTGCTTTCTCTTGTAAAGAACGGCGTGCTCCCGGAGCATATGACGCTTGCGGGGCCGTGGATCCCGCTGTACGGGCTGTGCGGAGTTCTGGTGCTTCCCATAGCCGGAAAACTGGTCGAAAAACCGCCGCTCGCTTTTTTGTTTAATTTCTGCATATATTCCGGAGCCGCGTATCTGTCAAGCTGGATGCTGGACAATGTTTTCGGACTCCCGGTAAGGGATTATACCGGATACTTTCTGAACCTCAACGGAAGGATTTATGTGGGCGGCTCCGTCGGATTTGCCATGCTGGGCTGTGCGTTTCTGTATTATCTTGCGCCGCGCTGGACGGACAGGTTTCTGAAGCTGAAGCGCAGCAGAAGAATTCTTGTCTGCGTTGTACTTGTCTGCCTGGGCATTGCCGACGCGGTATTTGTATTTCTGCCGGAAGTGATGCCGGCATGGATGCAGGTTGATTTTTTGCGGAAATGATAGTAAACTTCTTAATAAATGAAACGGTATAACGCCGGAATTAAAAGATACGCTGCCGTGTCAGGCAGAAGAATGGAGACAGAATTATGAAAAAACGAGTTGTAGTGGCTCTGGGGCACCGGGCGCTTGGCACCACGCTTCCCGAGCAGAAAGTTGCGGTAAAGCACACGGCGAAATGTATCGCTGATCTTATTGAAGAAGGATATAAAGTAGTTATCACACACAGCAATGCGCCTCAGGTAGGTATGATTCACACGGCGATGAACGAGTTCGCGAAAAATCATACGGATTATACTCCGGCGCCGATGTCCGTCTGCTCCGCCATGAGTCAGGGATATATCGGCTATGACCTGCAGAACGGGATACGCGAGGAACTTCTGAACCGGGGAATTTACCGGACGGTAAGTACTGTGCTGACGCAGGTCGTCGTTGATCCGTACGACGAGGCATTCTATACCCCGACAAAGGTACTGGGCCGATATATGAATGCTGAAGAGGCCAATGAAGAGCGCAAAAAAGGAAATTATGTTATCGAAGAGCCCGGAAAGGGCTTCCGCCGCGTTGTATCGGCGCCGAATCCGGTAAGGATTGTCGAGCTGGACGCAGTGAACGCGCTTCTGAAGGCGGATCAGATCGTAATCGCGGCCGGAGGCGGCGGGATTCCCGTGCTGGAGCAGGATAACCATCTGAAAGGAGCCAGCGCGGTAATCGAGAAGGATCTGGCGGCAGGCAAACTGGCGGAAGGCGTTGACGCGGATATGCTGATCATACTTACCAATGTAGAAAAGGTATGCATCAATATGGGCCAGCCGAACGAAGAGCCTCTCGGAGAGATCTCGGTGGAGCAGGCGAAGAAATATATGGACGAGGGTCATTTCGGCATTTACAATATGCTGCCGAAATTCCGCGCTTCCGTTGAGTTTGTGGAAAAGAGAGAAGGACGAAGCGCATATATCACTGCATTTGACAAGGTAAAAGAGGCGCTGAAAGGCAAGACAGGAACGGTAATTCGCTGATATAACCAGAGGCTGTTGAAAAACAGCCTCTTTTTTATGCACATTTCGGGTTGATTTTTTGGAATTTACGATGTAATATATGCATATACTAAAAGTAGTATTAAAAACTACGTGTTGTTATCTGACATCCGGGAGGTGCGTAATTATGGAAAAAAAGAAACATATTAAAGACCCTGGCAGCGCGATTACCCATTTTATCGGTATGCTGATGGCGATTTTCGCGGCGGTTCCGCTGCTTATCAAGGCGGCCAGCGAGCCGGGCAGGATTTATATTATTTCGCTTGCGATTTATGCGGTCAGTCTGATTTTATTATATGCGGCCAGCACAACATATCATACGTTTGATATATCGGAAAAAGTAAACACGGTTCTCAAAAAGATCGACCATATGATGATATCGGTGCTGATTGCCGGAAGCTACACTCCGGTATGTCTGATAGTGCTTAAGGGCAGGACCGGACTGATCCTGCTTTCCATCGTCTGGTCCATTGCGATTGCCGGCATCCTGATTAAAGCGTTCTGGGTTTACTGTCCGAAATGGGTTTCTTCCGTGCTTTATATCGGCATGGGATGGACCTGTGTACTGGCGTTTACCCAGATTCTCAATAACATGTCGCCGGCGGCATTCGGATGGCTTCTGGCGGGAGGCCTGATTTATACGGCCGGCGGCGTGATCTACGCGCTCAAGCTTCCGATTTTCAATAACAGACATAAGAATTTCGGCAGCCACGAGATCTTTCATCTGTTTGTGATGGGCGGAAGCGCCTGCCATTTCGTGGTAATGTACGCGTTCCTGCTGCCCTGATTTCAAAAGAGGCTCCCCGGATGGGGAGGATAAAGAAAAGAACACGGGACCATGGGCTAACGGCTCATGGCCTCGTGTTCTTTTCTGATCTCTTCAAAACAGTCCGGCGCGGTCCAGAGGCTGTTTGTCGGAGTGAGAACCGCCTTGTATGGGAACGGCCCCGCTCCGCTTCTGCGCAGGGCGGCCAGCGCCTGATTCAGACGTCTGTCGTCCAGAAAGCAGAAGACAAACATTGTGCCGGGGAGCTCTTCTCCCTCATAGGAACCTTCGGCGGGCGCAATGTCTTTGAGGCCGGCGAGTACGCCCAGCGGCTGATGGTAATCCGGGCGGGCTACACGCTTCAGGCGGATATGGAGCGGGAACAGCGCCGCTTCGATTTTTAAAAGCCGTTCTTTTTCCGGCGGATTGAAAAGCAGAATTGTTTCTTTCATAATGTCTGGAACCTCCTGTTTGTTCTTAAATATTTTACCGCAGACTGCCGGAAAAGGGAAGGCCGGTTTTCCCGCGGCCGTATTGCGGGCGGGCACGTTTTTTGCCGCGCCGCATATAATGACGGTGAGAGAGTATGGAATCTGCGGGGGAGAGCGGATGCGGATCTGCGAGCTGAGAAAGAAAGAAGTAATCAATATCTGCAGCGGAAGAAGGCTTGGCTGCGCCGTGGACGCAGAGATTAATATGTGTACGGGGGAAGTGGAGGCGCTTGTGGTGCCGGGGCCCGGGAAAATATGCGGGTTTTTCGGGACGGACTGCGAATATGTCATTCCTTTCGGCTGTGTGCGCAGGATCGGCCCTGATATTATACTGGTGGAAATACAGGAAGAAAAGTTTTTGCAAAAAATCTAGCGGTTGTGTATAATATAAACAGTTTGTGAGGAACAAAAAGGCGGGAGCCGGAAAAGAAAGGCGGAATAATTATGAGATGTCCATATTGCGGAAATCCGGATACCAAGGTGATCGATTCAAGGCCGGCGGAAGACAAGTGCTCTATCCGCAGGCGCCGTTCCTGCGATGAGTGCGGACGAAGATTTACTACGTATGAAAAGGTGGAGACGATTCCGCTGATCGTGATCAAGAAAGACAATAACCGCGAGCAGTATGAGCGGGCGAAGATTGAGCACGGCGTGCTGAGCGCGTGCTACAAGCGGCCGGTTTCCGCGCAGGCGATACAGAAGACGATAGACGCCATTGAGCTGGAAATATTCAACCGCGAAGAAAAGGAAATTCCGAGCAGCGTGATCGGCGAGATCGTAATGGACAAGCTCAAAGACCTGGATCCTGTCGCGTATGTAAGATTTGCCTCGGTTTACAGAGAGTTTAAGGACGCGAATACGTTTATGGACGAGCTGAAGAAATTCCTTCAGTAGACGTCGGGCGGGAGGAAAGATGCGCACATACAGGCTGACAATCGCGTACGACGGCACCCGGTATCAGGGGTGGCAGCGGCAGAGCAGCACGGGGAATACTATTCAGGGGATTCTGGAAGAAGCTCTTTTCCGGGAGACGGGGCTTTGGACTGAAGTGAACGGTTCAGGGCGCACGGACGCCGGCGTACATGCAAAAGGACAGACGGCCAGCATCGTCCTGCCGGGAAAGATCCGGGAACAGGAGCTGGTGCAGAAGCTGAACGAAAGGCTTCCGGCGGACATCCGCATATTAAACGCCTGCCTGGTCAGAAACGGGTTTCACGCGCGTAAGAGCGCGGTGGGGAAGGTGTACGAATATCACATCGATACAGGTGAAAAGCCGGATGTATTTACCCGGCGGTTCTGCTGTCATTTCCCGCGGCGGACGGATCTGGAGCGGATGCGGGAGGCGGCCGGCTATCTGACCGGGACGCATGATTTTTCGGGCTACACGGACAAAAAGGACGCAGTGTCCTCCAGACGTACAATTTATGATATAATGATCAGCGGACAGGACCGCAGAATCGTGATTGAATACGACGGCACCGGTTTTCTTTACCATATGGTCCGGATTCTTACAGGAACGCTTCTTGAAGCGGGCGCGGGAATCCGCAGGCCGGAAGAAGCGGCGGCGGCCCTGCGTACCGGAGACAGAAGCCAGGCGGGATTTCTCGCGCCGGCGAAGGGACTGTTTCTGAAAGAAGTCCGCTACGACTGAGACGGGGGCAGATAGCAGGGTTATCTGTCTTTCCTTTTTCCTTCCGGCATGCCGGGGAGCGCCGGCGGACGGAGCGGAGATATATGTTTTGCCCCGCGGGCGGGTTTTGAATTTGTGCAGAGGAGGAAGCAGATGAAATTAATATCATGGAATGTAAACGGAATCCGGGCGTGCGTCCAGAAAGGATTCCTTGATTTTTTCAAAGAAGCGGATGCTGATATTTTCTGCATTCAGGAGACAAAGATGCAGGAAGGCCAGCTGAAACTGGAGCTGGAAGGTTATTATCAGTACTGGAATTATGCCGTAAAAAAAGGTTATTCCGGCACGGCGGTGTTTACAAAGAAAGAGCCGCTGTCCGTGACATACGGGATGGGAATAGAAGCGCATGACCAGTAAGGGCGTGTGATCACCTGTGAGTTTGAGGAGTTTTATTTTGTCACCGTATATACGGCGAATTCCCAGAATGAGCTGGCGCGGCTTGACTACCGCATGGCGTGGGAAGACGATTTCCGGGCATATCTCAAAAAGCTGGAAGAGAAAAAACCGGTAATCGTGACAGGGGACATGAACGTGGCCCACAGGGAGATCGACCTGAAAAATCCAAAGACAAACAGAAGAAACGCGGGCTTTACCGATGAAGAGAGAGAGAAGTTTACAGAGCTGCTGGACGCGGGATTCATAGATACGTTCCGCTATTTTTATCCGGACGCGGAAGGGATATATTCCTGGTGGTCCTACCGGTTCAGCGCCCGCGCGAAAAACGCGGGATGGCGCATAGATTATTTCTGCGTGTCCGAAAGTCTGAAAGACAGGCTGCTGGACGCGAAGATCCTGACAGAGGTCATGGGATCGGATCACTGCCCGGTAGAGCTGGATCTGAAATAAAGAGTGATTACAGGAGGATGAGAAAATGACCAAGATTGATATTATATCCGGCTTTCTCGGAGCCGGAAAGACGACGCTTATTAAGAAGCTGCTTTCCGAGGCGTTTGCCGGGGAGCAGGTTGTGCTGATTGAGAATGAATTCGGCGAGATCGGCATTGACGGAGGCTTTCTCAAAGAGTCCGGCATTGAGATCAGGGAAATGAATTCCGGATGCATCTGCTGCTCCCTTGTAGGTGATTTCGGGAAATCACTCCGCGAGGTAGTGGATACGTACCATCCGGACCGTATTCTGATCGAGCCGTCGGGCGTGGGAAAACTTTCCGACGTGATCAAAGCGGTGCAGGACGTGCAGGAAGAGATCGACGCGCGGCTGAACAGTTTTACGACCGTTGTGGATGTGACCAAATGCCGGATCTACAGAAAGAATTTCGGAGAATTTTTCAGTAATCAGATCGAGTACGCGGGAGCGGTGATTTTAAGCCGCACGGATAAGGCGACGCCGGAAAAGATTGAAGAGAGCGTTGCGCTTCTCAGGGAACTGAACCGGAAAGCGCCGTTTATCACGACGCCGGCCGCGCAGCTGTCCGGAAAGAAAATTCTGGAAACGATGGAGTCCGGCAGATCGCTGGAGGATGAATTGATGGAAGAAGCCGCATGCCCGGTATGCGGACATGT
>CALWKB010000030.1 GCA_944381125.1 uncultured Mediterraneibacter sp.
AGCTTCGGAACTGACGTTGTCTCATGTGTCCTGCCATATAACCAAATACCAGTGTTACAAAGAAAAACTTCAGTGCAACATTTCCGTAAATTAATATATAATCGCTGAAAATCCCTATTTCCTTTTCCATATCAGCCGGCATATTTCCCAGAATTCCTGGTTCTAAAGCCTGAAAAACTGTCATTGTTCTCTCTTTAAACTGCTCAAAAAATAAACAAGTCATTTCCAGCGATACTTCAATATAATTGAAAGCAAGTAATAACATCGAGCGTATTACATTGGCTGACGGCTTCTGTATGTCTGCCATTATAAGCAACGAAATTAAATATGTCACCGTATCCGCCAGATCATAACAAAGCACTGCCATTACCGCTGTATTAACAGGACCCGTCCTGCAGGCGTCACATTGGATTAACACAACTACAGCTGCAGCCGCCAGAAATATTTTCAAAACTACCGTAAGTTCAACCCATAACCTACGTCTTTCCCACCGGTGCCCGCCACCCAGATCTTTCAGATATGTATAAACAGAGAAAAAACGTAAAACAGACAGCACTATCCGGATCATTCTCGCTATACAGAAGTATCCTCTGTTTTTGTCATATTTAATAATCTCGACAAAATACTGCTGTTGGGCACACCATGACTTCTGCCATACCACCTGCTGCCCGTCAGAAAATATCTCTTTATACTTGTTCAGAATGTCCTGTGCCTTATTGCATTCTTCTTGACTCCTGTTCCATACGAAAAAATAAATATTCTGTATCCACTCTGAACTGCTGTTAAATGATTCTTCGTCTTCACGCTGCCATTCCAACAGGGCATTTCCTATACTGGCAACTGCTATTTTCACCGCCATCTCAAAGGGGAATCCATATTCACCGGAACTGATAATCGGTATGGCTATGTTTTTTATATCCGGATATCTTCTAAGAATCCGTACGATTTCATAATAGCATGTCTCAAGCGTCCTTATTCTGGAGCTGGAACAGATTTCATGATTTTTCAAATATTTTGTGATAACAGTCGGACATTTGGCTTTGTCAGTTCCAATATCATATTCAGAGCCCACCACATGAATAACATAATCACACAATCCGTATCCGCCGGTAATTACCGCGCTTCCGCGCGGACAGAGGATCTGATTCTTTGAGCCTTTCACTCCCAGTTCCTCTTTTATCTTATCATTAAAAGTAGGACTCCAGTCCGATCCGTTATACGCTTTACTCAGCAATTTATCGATTGCATTGTGAACGTCGCCGTCTACTCCCTGATTGCTTCCCATTAATGTCGGTTTTGCCGCATTTATTATCGCATCTATCCTGAGAGACTTCTCTGAAGTATTTACCTTGCTGATATCTTCATATGAAATATACAGCATATCGCCAATATTTTTTTTCATACCTTGTCCAAATTCAGTATTTTCCATTTCTCAACATCCACTCTGATATTTATTTAACCATTTCATTATAATACCGCCGCTTTCATCGGAAATCTTTTCCTGTCTCTTATCTTTCTCACAATTTTTATCTTCAAAAGCATTCTCCCCGCCCGTATTTTCCAGCCTTCCTTACGCGCGTACCGCACAAATTTCTGCAGATTGTCCTGCAAAAGTTCAAGTTCGGCTCTCTGCGACGGAATCATCTCATTCACCGGAAGCGCCTTCAATGATTCCCATGCTCCGATTCGCTCCAGTTCCGCGAGAAGAGCTTTTGCGCCATGGCCCTGGCAGACATACAGTTTCGCATACAGAAGCTGACGGGAAAGAATTTTCTGCCGGACGAATGCTTTCGCCTGACTGATATTGCCGCCTGCTCCGTACAATTCCAGCCAGCGATATGCCCTGTTCCACGCCTCAACAAAATCATAATTATGTCCGCCGGTATACCTTGCCGAACCGGGAGTTACATTATATATGTACAGAACTCTGTCGTATGTGCGGATTCTGCCGGACGCATACATGGCTTTCATCTTAAATGTCTGATCTTCGTTCATGCTGATTCCTTCATCAAACAGAACATGATGCTCCGTCAGCATAGATTTTTTATACAGGCATGCGGCAAATGTTCCTGATATGGGATACGCCTGCCCGCCTTCAAATATGCCGTTACGCATCCTGATATCGGTTCTGTACCGGTCACGTTCAACATTTGCCATAAGGGAAGAACACATAATCATATCATAGTCCTTGCGGCATTCCTCCAGGAGTTGACTGTCTATCGCATTCTCCGCATAAATATCATCCGCATCCAGAAAAAGGATGTACTCACCCTCCGCCCGAAGGATGCCCGCATTGCGCGCGGCAGCCGCTCCGCGGTTCTTCTGGTGAATGACCCGGACGCGGGGCTGCGGGCCGCAAACGCTTTCATTATTTTCTTCCGCCAGTCTGTCACAGACAGCTCCGGTAGAATCTCCAGAGCCGTCATCCACGATTATAATTTCCACATCCTTTACCGGCTGATTTCTGACAGACTCAACTGCGGCTGTCAGATACTTTTCACAATTATAAGCCGGAATAATTACACTGAAAAAAGACATTTT
>CALWKB010000031.1 GCA_944381125.1 uncultured Mediterraneibacter sp.
CCCGCAATTTTTTTCGGCGAATATTTCAGTCGCAGACGCTTTTTCACATGCAGTGTATGTTTCTCCACCGTCTCCAGAATAATACTGTACAGCCGGGATGCCAGATATGGATTTTTCTCCGGATTAGCCTGCCCGAAAAATTCAAATCTGCTGTAATAGAGTTCCAGAATACTGTCCAGCATATTGACATACCCCGCAGCCAGTCTTCCCGACGGATTGTTTTCCTTCTGCCGGCGGTAATAATCTTCCGTCCCTATTTTCAGCATATCATCAAACATTTCGTCCAGAAGGGCGTATTTGTCATTATAGTGAGAATAAAATGTAATCCTGCTGATATCGGCCTGTCTGCAGAGTTGTGTAATCGATATATGTTCAAAATCTTCTTTCGACAGCATTTCTATCATTGCCGCCTTCAGAGTACGTTTTGTTTTTACAATACGTTTGTCTTCCATTTCCTTACACATCTCCTTCTGCTGTATAAATATCTAACAATTTAAAATTATTGTTCATTGTTATTCTTATACTGTTTTGCTATAATCTTAACACCTGTTAAAACAACTATCAAGTAAAGGGGGATTACGATGTCTGATATTGCCATTATGACAGACAGCAACTGCGGCATTATGCCGGAAGAAGGCCGGAAGCTCGGCATCCACGTTCTTCCAATGCCTGTAATTATCGACGGGCGCCTCTACTTTGAAGGAATTGATATTACCGCTGAGGAATTTTATCAAAAGCAGTCCTCCGGTTCTGAAATCACAACATCACAGCCCTCTCCCGGCGACGTCAGTTCCATGTGGGATTCTCTGCTGAAAGATTACGAACAGATTATATTTATTCCCATGTCATCCGGGCTGAGCAATACCTGTCAGACCGCGCTTGTGCTGGCAGAAGACGAACCGTACAGCGGACGTGTTTTTGTTGCGGACAACCACAGAATATCCGTTACACAGCTGCAGTCCGTTTATGACGCCAAAGCGCTTTCCGCTGCCGGAAAAAGCGCCGGGGAAATTAAAAATATACTTGAAAAAGAAGCGCTCGACGCAAGCATATATATTGCTGTAGACACACTGGAATACCTGAAAAAAGGCGGCCGCATCACTCCTGCCGCCGCTGCGGTCGGCACCATGCTCCGGCTCAAACCCGTGCTTACTATTCAGGGCGACAAGCTGGACTCCTATGCCAAAACCCGGGGAATGAAATCAGCCTTCCGGACCATGCTTCAGGCTGTTAAAGATGATATTTCTTCCAGATTTTCTCATCTGGATCAACAGGGCGTCCTTAAAGTCGGAATTGCGAACACGCCGATGAACGAGGATGCACTTTCCGCATTCCGTCTTGAAATGCAGAACAATTTTCCGGGCATGGAGCTTGTGTATTCACCGCTCACCATGAGCATCGGCACTCATATCGGGCCCGGCGGTCTTGGCATCGGCACCTTCCGCTGTCATGTCTGAATCACCGTGCGTCTTGTCTGACAAAAAATCCGGCAGAATCCCCGCGCAAACCGGGTATATGATTCTTCCGGATTATTTTTTATGTCTGTCCTCAGTTCTTACCGTGTCCGTCACGGACATTTTCTTCCTTCCCGCGGTCTCCCGGCCGCTTCATCAGGCTTGCTTTTACCACAGCCCCCTGTCCGTACCTGGCGTTCAGCTCATCCAGGGCTTTTTTCAGCTTTCGGTGTTTTTCATCCGGGGCCCGGGGAATCTCCACGTCAAATAAGGTAAGCTGTTCCGGCTCCGATTCGTCCGTAAGCTTGGAGGTCCGTATGCCCAGAAGACGAACCGGTTCACCCGTCCATACTTCCATAAACAGACCGCAGGCAGCTTCATAAAGCACTTTCGGATCGCTGGACGGCCTGTCCAGCTGCCGCTGATGTGATATGGTGCGGAAATCAAAATATTTAATTTCCATACTTACCATTCCCGCTTTCTGGCCGGCTTTTTTCAGCCTTCTCCCCACACTGGCGGCAAGCTCTTCAAATACCGGTTTTATCTCCTCCACAGACACCGCGTCTTCAGCCAGAGTGGTGGAATTTCCGATTCCCTTCGCCTGCTCCGGCTGCGGCTGAACTTCAGAAGTTCCAATTCCATTGGCAAACTCCCACAACATCCGCCCGTGGCTTTTCAGATGAAGCATTATCAGATTCAGATCCGCCCGGGCAAGATCTCCTATAGTGTTAATTTCAAGCTTTTTCAACGTCTCTACACTGGAGCGGCCGGCCATATACAGATCTCCTATGGGAAGCGGCCACATCTTTGCCTGTATCTCCTCCGGAAACAGCGTATGTATCCGGTCGGGCTTCTGAAAATCCGATGCCATTTTTGCCAGAAGTTTGTTTGTGGATATCCCGATATTCACCGTAAATCCAAACTGTTTTTTGATTCCTTCTTTAATTTCCATCGCGCCGTCAACCGGCGAATTCCATCGGGACGCAATGGATGTAAAATCCATATAGCACTCATCTACACTGACCTGTTCAATCTCTGGGGTATATGTACGAAGATACTCCATCAGCAGCCGGCTCTTTTCGCGGTACATTCTGTGATCCGGCGGTTCCATCACAAGATTTGGACATTTACGAAAGGCATTCGCAACAGGTTCTCCCGTGCGGATGCCATATCGTTTTGCAGCGGTGGATTTTGCCAGTACCACGCCGCGGCGGGCCTTCTGGTCCCCGCCAATGATTGCCGGTATCTCACGCAGATCCACCTCTGCTTTGTTTTTCAGTTTTTCTACTGCCGTCCAGCTTAAATAAGCTGAATTGACATCAATATGAAATATAACAGGCGTCATGCCGGACGTATTCCTTTCATTTTCGACAGTCTGCCGGACAGCATATCCTCAAATCATTTTACTGTTCCGCAGGAGCGATCTGCCCTTTTATATCTGCCTTCAGTTTTCCATCGGCAGCGTCGATCAGAATTGTATCTCCCCGGCCTACATTTCCCGCAAGAATCAGTCTTGCCGCCAGAGTCTCCACATTTTTCTGCAGATATCTCTTCAGTGGCCTTGCGCCATACATCGGATCATACCCGCCTTCCACGATCAGATCCTTCGCCTTTTCAGTCAGTTCGATCCGCAGTTCCTTTTCCACAAGCCGTCTGTTTACATCCGCTGCCAACAAATCAATAATGGCACGGATATTCTCTTTCGTCAATGGCCGGAACATAATAATTTCATCCAGGCGGTTCAGGAATTCCGGCCTGAAGTGCGCTTTCAGATCATTCATTGCCATTTCCTGCGATTTTTCATCAATAGAGCCGTCTTCTTTTATGCCCTCCAGCAGATAGCCTGCTCCGATATTTGAAGTCATAATAAGAATTGTATTTTTAAAATCTACAGTTCGCCCCTGAGAATCGGTAATTCTTCCGTCATCCAGAACCTGGAGCAGGACGTTAAACACATCCGGATGCGTTTTCTCAATCTCGTCGAAAAGTACAACTGAATACGGTTTTCTCCTTACCGCCTCGGTAAGCTGTCCGCCCTCATCATATCCCACATATCCCGGAGGCGCTCCGATAAGCCTGGATACGGAATATTTCTCCATGTATTCACTCATATCGATGCGCACCATGTTGTTTTCGTCGTCAAACAGACTCTGCGCAAGAGCTTTTGCCAGCTCTGTCTTTCCGACTCCGGTCGGCCCCAGAAACAGGAATGAACCGATTGGCTTGGACGGATCTTTTATACCGGCCTTGGAACGGATAATCGCCTCTGTCACAAGTTCCACTCCTTCATCCTGTCCGATTACACGTTTATGCAGTTCCTCAGCCAGATGAAGCGTCTTGTTCCTTTCGCTTTCATTGAGCTTTGCCACCGGAATCCCCGTCCACCGGGACACAATCCGGGCAATCTCGTCATCCGTAACAGCTTCATGAACAAGAGACAGGTCCTTTTCCTTAACCTTCTCTTCTTCCTCTTCCAGCTGTTTCTGCAGCTGCGGCAGACGGCCGTACTGCAATTCCGCCGCTTTATTCAGATCATACTCTCTCTGCGCTTTCTGAATATCCTTATTGACCTGTTCAATCTCTTCACGGATTTTCTGAACACGCTCGACGGAAGTTTTTTCATTCTCCCACTGCACCTTTTTACCTGCATATTCATCCTTTAATTCCGCAAGTTCCTGCTGGAGATGTTCCAGCCGCTCCCGGCTCAGCCGGTCTTCTTCTTTCTTCAGCGCTTCTTCTTCAATCTCCAGCTGCATAACACGTCTTCTCAGCTCATCCAGTTCTGTCGGCATGGAATCCAGTTCTGTTTTGATCAGCGCGCACGCCTCATCCACAAGATCGATGGCCTTATCCGGGAGAAAACGGTCTGAAATATATCTGTGCGAAAGCGTGGCTGCAGCCACAAGGGCGCTGTCAGTAATTTTAACGCCGTGGAACACCTCATATCTTTCTTTCAGTCCTCGAAGAATAGAGATCGCATCCTCCACGGTAGGTTCGTCTACCATGACAGGCTGGAACCGGCGCTCCAGCGCCGCGTCTTTTTCGATATACTGACGGTATTCGTCCAGCGTGGTCGCGCCGATGCAGTGCAGTTCCCCTCTTGCCAGCATAGGCTTAAGCATGTTGCCGGCATCCATCGCTCCGTCCGTCTTTCCGGCGCCTACAATCGTATGCAGCTCATCAATGAACAGAATAATCTTTCCATCGCTGTTTTTTACTTCTTCGAGAACCGCTTTCAGACGTTCTTCAAACTCACCCCGGTACTTCGCCCCCGCAACGAGCGCTCCCATATCAAGAGAGAAAATCGTCTTCTCTTTCAGGCCCTCCGGCACGTCGCCGCTGACAATTCTCTGTGCAAGGCCTTCCACAACTGCGGTTTTTCCAACGCCCGGTTCTCCGATCAGAACCGGATTATTTTTTGTCTTTCGGGACAAAATGCGGATCACATTTCGGATTTCCTCATCTCTTCCGATAACAGGATCCAGTTTCTGCTCCCTTGCCCGCTCCACAAGATCCTGCCCGTATTTATTCAGCGTATCATAAGTAGCTTCCGGATTATCGCTGGTTACACGCTGATTGCCTCTCACAGTAGAAAGCGCATGTAAAAATCCCTCGCGGCTGATCCCGAATTCCCGGAACAGCTGTTTCATATCTTTACCCGCATATTTCAACATGGAAAGGAAAAGATGCTCTACCGAAACATACTCATCCCCCATCTGTTTCGCCTCATCCTCCGCGTGGATCAGCACATTGTTCAGTTCCTGGCCCACATACGGCTGGCCTCCCTGAACCTTCGGCCTTCTGCCGATCGCCTGCTCCAGACGGTTGATAAAAAGCTGCCCCTGAATGCCCATTTTCTCAAATAATTTTAAAATCAGGCTGTCGTCCTGCGTAAGAAGCGCATAAAGCAGATGTTCCTGCGCCAGTTCCTGATTGCCGTTATCGGCCGCGACTTTCTCGCAGCTTTGAACAGCCTGAAGTGATTTCTGCGTAAATTTATTTATATTCATGGCTTACCCTCCTTTTCACCACGCATATTTCCGTGTTCTATGAGTAATATAGCAATAATTGTTAGCCAAGTCAAGCCTTGAGTGCTAATTATTTTCTTCAAATTCATATTTATCTGTGATATAATGGCAACCAGGAACAGAAATACGTGTATCACTCTAAAAGCAATGGATAAAATATTCAAAGGAGAACAGAAAATGAACATAAAAATAATGAGGGCAACCGAAACCTGGCAGCAGGCCGGCGCCTATTACGTCCGGATTCAGGCAATGGCAAAGCAGTACAATATTACACTTCGGGAGGAATTTGACGAACATGATACGCCTGACACAAAATATATCGTACTCCTGGACGGGGATTTCCCGGTCGCCACGTGCCGCTTATACGAACTCCCGGAAACGGATAATCCCGTTCCTTCCATGATGTTCGGACGGATCGTCGTGCTTCCGGAATACCAGAAACGCGGCCTTGGACGACTTCTCGTTACCGAAGCGGAAAAATGGGCAAAAGAACTTGGCTGCAGAATGGCCGTACTCGACAGCCGTGAAACTGCTGTAGGATTTTACGAGAAACTGGGCTATACCGCTTACCGTGACAAAATCGTAAAAGGATGGAC
The DNA here is from genome assembly GCA_944381125.1 of uncultured Mediterraneibacter sp. Lineage (GTDB taxonomy): Bacteria > Bacillota > Clostridia > Lachnospirales > Lachnospiraceae > Mediterraneibacter. The sequence continues at coordinate 6,079 of CALWKB010000031.1, forward strand.
ATTTACCTGCATTCATATGGAAAAATATCTGAACTGATATTCTTTTTGCTGCTCTTGATTTCTGCTCCGATTGTGTTATTATTGTACCTATGTATACTTTTGTCAGACCGAAACGAACTTACCGCGGAAAGATTCCCGAAATGAGGTGAAAAAATGTTCCAGAGCTCCTTGTATATCTGCCTCGGATATTTATCCGGCAGTGTATTATATGCCCGGATTTTTGCCGGACTGTTTCACAAAGAGCAGCTTTTCCTGCAGAGCAAAGATCATAACCCCGGAGCAGCAAACGCCTTTGTGTACGGCGGTTTCTGGTGCGGACTTCTGACGCTGGCCTGCGATGTACTGAAAGGATTTTTCCCCGTGTTTCTCTTTACACTTCACGGAGCTTCAGATTATCCGAATCCCGTACTGCCGGCGCTTGTTCTTGCCGCCCCGGTGATCGGCCATATTTTCCCTCTGTTTTACCGATTCAGAGGCGGAAAAGGCATTGCGGTTACATTCGGATGCCTTCTCGGCTTTTATCCGGCGCTGCATCCTTTTATCATACTGGCATTTTGTTTTATTTTCTTTTCAACCATACTGAAAATAACACCGCATTTTTACCGGACTGTTTTTTCTTATATATCTGCATTTATAATTATGTACGGAAAAGCGGACTGCAGAGCCGCCGTACTCGGATTCCTCATTATTACTGCAGCCGTTCTTGCAAAACTGTTTTTCAGTAAAGAGGAACATGAAAAACTGGGGGTGAAGTTATTTGGACGTTCTGGTATTATCCTGTGGGACAGGCGGAGGACATGACGCCGCCGCCGGCGCTGTCGCGGATGAGATGACCCGCCGCGGACATCACGCGGTACTTCTCAATCCATACACACTGCACAGCAGACAGCTTGCCGAGACAATTAACCGAATCTATATCGCTGCGGCCCGGAAAGCGCCCCGCGCGTTCGGCGCGGCTTACAGCGCAGCGCAGTTGTACAGACGGCTGCCGTTTAATTCTCCGGTATATTTTGCCAACAGGTGCATGACTTCCGTCATGGAAGAATATCTGGCGGAAAATCATTTTGACATTATTATTACGCCCCACCTTTTTCCCGCTGAAATCGTCACGGCAATGAAACATAAAGGACTTGTTCCTCCGAAAACGATTTTTATCGCTACAGATTATGCCTGCATCCCGTTCACCGAGGACACGGAATGTGACGCTTACGTCATCCCCTCCTCCTCTCTTGCCAAAGAGTACACGGAACGCGGTATTCCTTTAGAAAAACTGCATCCGCTCGGCATCCCGGTGCACCGCCGGTTCCTTCAGGAGGAAACACGCAGCGAAGCACGCCTGCGCCTTGGTCTGGATCCGAACAGGAAATACGTCCTTATCGCCGGCGGCAGCATGGGCGGCGGAAGGATCCGGAAAGTGATCCGGATTCTTATGGAGGAAACTGCCGGATGCAGCGATATGGAGCTCATCATCATATGCGGCTCAAACAAAAAGCTGCTTAATGAGTTAAAAACCTGCTCCCGCCCAGACATAACAGCACTGGGCTTCACCGATGATATGGCCGGTTATCTGCGCGCATCTGATCTTTTTGTTACCAAACCGGGCGGTCTTTCTTCCACTGAGGCTGCCGTCAGCCACATTCCGATTATACATGTAGCTGAAATTCCCGGATGCGAAACCTCCAATGCCGAATATTTCAGCTCCCACGGAATGAGCCTTACATGCGGCGTTTCAAGAAACAGCCTGCGGTCTGTTATAAAAATAGTAAATGACCCGTCAGCCTGCAGTACAATGATTCAAAATCAGGCGGAAATGATTCCCGCCGACTCGACGGCCCATATATGTACGCTGGCCGAAAACATGACTGCAGTCCGGGAACATTCCAACCTTCCTTTTGCAGAGCTGATTCGTCCGGCAATCCCTTAATTCAAAACGCGTTTAGTCATTACTGCTTCGCAGGATTCTCCGCCTGCGGCGTGCCCGCGCAAGCGGCATCTTCCATTCCGCCGCAACGCAATCCTCGCGAAGCGTTTTTATTTCACAGGAAAGCAATTTCCTGTGAAATAAAAAAAACCGCAAAGCCAGTAAACAGGGCTTTGCGGTTCTCAATAAAAAAATCGGAGTGACAGGATTCGAACCTGCGGCCTCTACGTCCCGAACGTAGCGCTCTACCAAGCTGAGCCACACTCCGATAAACTTCAGAAAACATGCAGAGCATATTTTCTATCGGGAAGAAATAAGGAACTTGCCAACTGGCAAATTCCCAGCTACGGAAAAGGGACTTGAACCCCTACTAACAGAGTCAGAGTCTGCTGTGCTGCCAATTACACCATTCCGCATTATCGGTTGTCCGCTCTCGCAAGCAACATGGTTATTATACCAAACTCTTCAGAAAAATCAAGCACTTTTTTAAATTTCTTTATAATCACTTTTCCCTATCTCTTTTTCTGAATTTAATTTTATTTTTCCAGTTTTTTAAAATATTTTTACAATTTTTGTCATAAAATATTCACATATTTTCATTAGACTATATCTGGATACCGGTGGAACAGTGCGCCGGTACCAATATCTATGAAAGGAGTATCTGCTTATGGTAACCGGAATTTTGAGTACAGGATCAGATTCAGATGTTTATATCAGGGATGACAGAGAGCTCAACAATGTCAGCATAAAATCAGGACAGTATCTTTACCTGTCCGTACGCGACTGCTGGATCCCGGTAATCATCAGATTCTCTTCCGAATCGAAAAGCTGGGTTTTCCAGAATCTTGAAAATATAAATGTAAACGGACAGAAAGTCATGCTGAAAAGTTAATCCCCTAAAAGTAAGAAGAGGGTTGAATCCTGTTTTTTTCAGGGTTCAATCCTCTTCCTTTTTTGTTTCTCAGTCTGCTCCGCGCAGCAGAACCGTGCAGAAATAATACTGTTTTATTCCGGCCATTCACCTTCAAAAACAATTTCCGCCGGTCCTGTCATATATATGGTATTCTTTTCTCGATCCCATTTGATATACAGATCTCCTCCAAGAAGGTGCACCGTAACTTCGTCCTCTGTCAGCCCGTTCAGCACGCAGGCTGCCGCCGCCGCACATGTACCGGTTCCGCAGGCCAGTGTTTCACCCGATCCCCTTTCCCAGACCCGCATCTGCACCGTATGCCTGTCAATCACTCTGACAAACTCCGTATTGATCCGCTTCGGAAAACGCTCATGATTTTCAAAAGACGGCCCTATCTCTTCCAGCGGAAGCTCCCGGACGTCCTGATCCACAAAAATCACTGCGTGAGGATTCCCCATGGAAATACATGTCATACGGTACTCTTTCCCGTCGACCTCCAGAGGCTCGTCCACCACCATGCTGCCTTCGGCTTTCACCGGTATCCTGTCAGGCTCAAAAACCGGCTGTCCCATATCTACCTTTACGAGCGTTGCCTTCCCGTTTTCAACAGTAAGATCCAGATGTTTAATCCCTGCCAGCGTTTCTACGGAAATCTGTGTTTTATCTGTCAGACCGTAATCATAAACATATTTTCCCACACAGCGGATTCCATTCCCGCACATCTCTGCCCTGGAACCGTCTGCATTATACATCTCCATTTCAAAATCCGCCTTATCTGACGGATTAATCATTATAAGCCCGTCGGAACCGACGCCAAAATGCCTGTCGCTGATCCTGCGCGCCAGTTCCGGCGGATCGGCAATCTTCTCTTTCAGACAGTTCACATATACATAGTCATTTCCAAGCCCCTGCATTTTTGTAAATTTCATCTCTTAACCTAACCTTTCCTCTCTCTTACTTATCCAGTATCATCAGCACCATCTGCGCCATCTCCGGCATTGTTGTCCCGCTTTCCATACTGCTTTTCTGAAGATACCGGTGCGCTTCTTCTTCAGACATATGATTCCGTTCCATCAGAAGTGCTTTTGCCTGACTTATTATCTCTTTTTCAGAACCGCTACGTTCTCTTACAGATTCGCGGCGTTTTTTTCTTCGCCGTGCGGCAGCCTGCAGCATCATTTCTACAGTATTCACCAGATCGTGAACTTTAACAGGCGAAGGCAGACCGACCACGCCTGGAGGCAGACTGTCCATCCACCTGTCGGGAGGCGCGGCAAGAAGCATTTCAAATGATTCCGGAAGCATCTCCCTGAGTTCAGTATACTGCATATCCTGTAATCTGTAGCCGCACACGACAATACCTTCTCCCCAGGTGTCCATATACTGCAGGGCTTTCGCTCCGGTCATACAGACAGCTGATACGTCAATGCCGGCCCGCAGCAGGATGTTTCGAATATTTACCGCATTTTCCTGTTTTGAAAATACAACAATAATATGACTCAAGCCGGCTCCTCACCTCCCGCTGTCTTCATTTCCGACTTTTCCGCCCGGGAACTGCCCTTTCTTCCCCGGGGACGTCCCCTGGTACGCTGACGCTACTCCGTCTGTTATACCCTGTGAAGATAATTTGCAATCTCCCAGTCTGTAACCTGCATGGAATACTCCTGATATTCTTTCCGGCGCGCCTTTATTATTTTTTCCGCGAGTTCTTTCCCCAGCACCTGCCGTATAAATTCATCCTTTTCCAGTTCGTCCACCGCGTCTTTTAATGTACGCGGCAGTTCTTCTATTTTAAGTTCCTCTCTCTGCCGGCGGGTCATTTTCTGTATATTCTGATCAATACTTTTCTGAGGTTCTATCTGATTGTTAATGCCATCCAGTCCGGCCATAAGAAGCACCGCAAGCGTCAGATAAGGGTTGGCCGTGGAATCAGGGCTTCTCAGTTCTATTCTTGTGTTTTCTCCCCGTCCTGAAGGAATACGCACAAGCGGCCCTCTTGTCTTCGCCGACCAGCCGATATAGACGGGCGCTTCATAACCGGGTACAAATCTTTTATATGAGTTTACTGTAGGATTTGTAATGCACGTAATAGCTTTCATATGTTTCATCAGTCCGCCGATGAAATAGTAGCCCTCTTTACTCAGCCCGTTTCTGTCGTCGTCGCTCTGAAACGCATTAACGCCTTTTCTACTCAGGGAAATGTTAATATGCATTCCCGATCCATATGTTTCTGTCCGCGGCTTCGGCATAAACGTCGCGTGAAGTCCGTGCCGTTTGGCAATTGTTTTTACTACCATTTTAAACGTCATCAGATTGTCCGCCGTTACCAGCGCTTCATCATATCGAAAATCAATTTCATGCTGACCGGGCGCGATTTCATGGTGAGACGAGGTAATCTCAAATCCCATATCTTCCAGCGTGAGCACCATGTCTCTTCTGGCATTTTCCCCCAGATCGAGGGGCCCCACATCGAAATATCCGGCCTTTTCGTGGGTGAGTGTCGTCGGGAGCCCGTCGTCATCCGTGTGGAACAAAAAGAATTCGCACTCCGGTCCTACGTTCATGGAATATCCTTCTTTTTCCGCCGCCATAATCGCTCTTTTCAGAACATATCTCGGATCCCCTTCATAAGGCTTTCCGTTCGGGCGGTATACGTCGCATATCAGCCGGGCCACTTTCCCCTGCTGAGGCCTCCACGGGAAAATTTCAAATGTTCTCAGATCCGGATACAGATACATATCTGTATCTTCATCGCAGGACAGACCGTCAATCGAAGACACGTCAAACATGCAGCGGTTATCCAGCGCTTTCTCCAGCTGGCTTACCGTCACGGCCATATTTTTTATTGTTCCGGATATATCCGTAAACTGCAGACGGATAAAAGCTACGTCTTCTTCTTCGACAAGCCTCAGAATATCCTCCCTCGTGTAATTATGCATAAATGAAACCTCCTTTTTCATTTTGCTTCTGTTAAGACAAAAGGGCGTTCTCCGCCTATGGGAAACGCCCTTGTTTCATTTTTTCATTATATCCGCTGACCGGACGGTTGTCAAATCTTATTCTCTGTCACCGGAACAGTCTCTGATGCCGCACTCTGTCAGACTTTTTTCACCCAGAGAAAGCTCCATGACGGAAGCATGGTGCTGCATATCTGCTTTGTTTCTCCCGTCACAAGATTCTCATACATCCTGATCTCCGGCATCCAGACTTCTTTATCCTGATCACTGAAGTTGAATACAGCATGAAGTTCTTCTCCTTCTGCTTTTCTCACAACCCAGAGAATAGACGTATCACTGTAATCTTTTGTATAAACTTCCGCATCTGTGTTAAATACAGGCTCTTTCCTCCTTATCGCCTCCAGCTTGTCCAGCATCCGGAAAAGACGGCCCTGCACAGAATCTTTGTCTGCAATATTGTCTGCCAGATCCCAGTTGAATCTGCCTCTGTGAATGTACCGGGAATCCGGCGCTTTATCCGGATCTTCCCTGTAGCTGTAGTCATTTACCTGACCGACTTCATCGCCGCTGTAGAGCATGGGAATACCCGACTGGGTAAACATATACGCATGAAGCATAACGTCTTTTTCGATCGCTTTGCTCATCTTCTCCTCGTCCTGCTCAAATCCCGCGCTCTCAATACCGCACATGGATGCCGTCGTCCCGCAGAATCTCGCGTCTCCGGTTGCCGGATCCTCATTATAAAGCTCGCCGCGGCTGACGCTGCCTTCCGTCCTGCCCTGGAAATAATCATTCAGATACTTCTTATGAGGTACCTCCTGCATTCCCCATGTTTTCAGCGTGGCATAGTCCAGTCCCCATCCGATATCATCGTGGCATCTGAGATAATTAAGGAATGTATATTCTCTCGGAAGAGCACATACAATATCCATCTGTTTTCTCAGAAGCCGGATGTCTCTTGTCGCAACCGTATTCCATGTTGTCGCCATTGTAGTTACATTATAAAGCATATGGCACTCCGGCTTTTCTACCGTTCCGAAATAAGGTGCCACTTTATCAGGTTCCATTACTACTTCTCCCAGGAGCACGATACCCGGGCATACTATTTCGCCGATCATGCGCATCATACGCACAATTGTGTGCACCTGCTTCAGATTGCGGCAGTTTGTCCCAAGTTCTTTCCAGATATACGGAACCGCATCAATACGGATAATATCCATTCCCTGATTCGCCAGGTAGAGGAAGTTATACATCATCTCGTTAAATACCCTCGGGTTTCTGTAGTTCAGATCCCACTGGTAAGGATAAAACGTAGTCATAACATAATGTCCCAGCTCCGGCAGATACGTAAAGTTGCCCGGCGCCGTGGTCGGGAATACCTGAGGAACCGTTTTCTCATATTCCTGCGGAATGGACGGATCCGCGTAGAAGAAATAGCGGCTCATATACTCTCCGTCTCCCTGACGCGCCTTTACAGCCCATTCATGATCTTCTGAAGTATGGTTCATTACAAAGTCCATGCACAGACTGATGCCCTTTTCATGGCACTTTTCCGCGAGTTCAGCCAGGTCTTCCATTGTTCCGAGCTCAGGTTTCACTTTGCGGAAATCCGCCACAGCGTAACCTCCGTCCGAACGTCCCTTCGGCGAATCCAGGAAAGGCATCAGATGAATGTAATTTACATTACATTTTTCCAGGTATGACAGCTTTTCCTGCACGCCTTTGATATTTCCGGCAAAGTTGTCAATATACATCATCATTCCAAGCATATTTCGTCCGCGGTACCATTCTCCGGCTTTTTCTCTCTGGATGTCCAGCGCTTTAAGTTTGCCGTTTCTTTCATCGTAATAGCGTTTCATCTGACTGCAGAGTTCGGCAAACATATCGTCATTTCCGTACAGTTCCATATAAAGCCATCTCAGTTCATCATGGTGGCGCCCCAGCCTCTCCATGAAGATCCTGTCGCTCTCTTCTTTCTCTTTCTGCGCCTTCTTCGCCGCGGCCTCCGCTTCGGCTTTCTTCTTCTCTTCCTCCGTCTTCTTCGCCGCGGCCTCCGCTTCAGCTTTCTTCTTCTCTTCTTCCGCCTTCTTTGCCGCGGCCTCCGCTTCAGCTTTCTTCTTCTCTTCTTCCGCCTTCTTCGCCGCGGCCTCCGCTTCGGCTTTCTTCTTCTCTTCTTCCGCCTTCTTCGCCGCGGCTTCCGCTTCGGCTTTCTTCTTCTCTTCTTCCGCCTTCTTTGCCGTGGCTTCCGCTTCGGCTTTCTTCCTCTCTTCTTCCGCCTTCTTTGCCGCGGCTTCCGCTTCGGCTTTCTTCCTCTTTTCCTCTGCCTTCTTTGCCGCGGCTTCCGCTTCGGCTTTCTTTTTCTCTTCTTCCGCCTTCTTCGCCGCGGCTTCCGCTTCGGCTTTCTTCTCCTCTTCTTCCGCCTTCTTCGCCGCGGCCTCCGCTTCGGCTTTTTTCTTCTCTTCTTCCGCCTTCTTCGCCGCGGCTTCCGCCTGTACGTTCACGGGGTTCTGAGATTTTATCATTTTTTTCATATTTTCCGCTGTCTGTTTTTTTCTTGCGGCTCTTGATTTCTTAGCCATTATCCCTAATCTCCTGTATTAATCTTCCTGTACAAAATGCCACTGATATGCCTTATATTCGCCATTTAACACGGGCTTTGGCACTCCGACTTCCCGAAGCGCGGTACTGTTATACACTCTGCCGCTTTCCGTATCTCTGTACATCGTGTTCTCTTTCAGGCCTTTCACCTTAATATAATCCACTGTCATATTGGCGTGTTTCTTTATACCGACAACCTGAACAAGCGCTTCTTTCTGATCTTCAGAGACAAATTCCCATGCTCCCTGATTATCCGTCTGTGGATTCGTAAGCCGGTAATACAATCCCCGCTGTATAAGCGCGGCATACTTTTTGTATTCTTTAATTTGCTGCCGGATCTCCTGCTTTTCCTCTTCGCTCAGTTCGTTCAGATTCAGCTCATACCCGAAAGTGCCGGGCATAGCCGCGACTGCTCTGGTTTTCAGGGTTGTACATCTTGCCGTCTGATGGTTCGGCGACGCCGACACATGAGATCCCACACAGGATGCGGGATAAATAAACGACGTACCATAATGAATTTCCAGACGGTCAATGGGATCTGTATTGTCGCTGCACCAGATCTGAGGAGTATAATAAAGCATGCCTGCGTCAAAACGGCCGCCACCGCCGCTGCAGCCCTCGATAAGTATATTCGGATAGCGGTTCACAAGGCGCTCAAGGAAATCATAAAGTCCAAGCACATAATCATGAAGCACTCTTCCCTGACTGTCAGCTGTAGCCGAATAAACATCTGAAATACTTCTGTTCATATCCCATTTTATATATTCTACATTTCCCTGATCCAGAACAGCACAGATCTGTTCATAGATATAATCCACGACTTCTTTTCTTGAAAAATCAAGCACAAGCTGATATCTGGATCTGTTAGGCCGGCGTCCCGGTATAACAAACGCCCAGTCAGGATGTCCCCTGTAAAGATCACTGTCTTCATTAACCATTTCAGGTTCAATCCAGATACCGAACTTCATTCCCATTGCATTGATTTTTTCGATCAGTTCACCCAGTGTACATCCGAGTTTTTCCTCATTAACCTTCCAGTCGCCAAGCCCCCTCAGTTCACTGTCACGCTTTCCGAACCATCCGTCGTCCAGAACAAACATTTCCATTCCGAGTTCAGCCGCCTCCGACGCCAGTTTCAGAAGAGATTCTCCCGTAAAATCAAAGTAAGACGCCTCCCAGCTGTTAAGCAGAATCGGGCGCACGACTTCTTTATATTTTCCTCTGCACAAATGTGTTCTCATGCACCGGTGCAGATTCTGGGAGAGTTTCGCGAGCCCGTCAGAAGAATAGCTCATAATAACTTCCGGCGACTGAAATTCTTCACCGGCGTCAAGAGGATAAGCAAACTGCTCTTCCGGGAATCCCATAAGAAGTCTCGTCTGATAATACTGGTCTTTTCCGGCTTCACTCTGAAATCCGCCGCTGTACACAAATGCCATCGCATAGCAGCCGCCCGCGTCCTCAGTCGTCTCATGCTCCGCCATAATTACCGCCGGATTGTACTGGTGGCTGGAAGACCCTCTCGTACTGCCGATTTTCGATACTCCGTGTCCGATCGGAAGTCTCTGACAGTTTCTCTCCATTGCGTGACGTCCATAGAAAGTAATAAAATCATAATCTCCGCCCAGCATATCCAGACATGCCGGAGCCAGCTTTTTGACAGAAATGCGTCCGTTGCCGGAATTTATAATTTTAACGCTTCGGGTAATAATATCATATTCCGGAAGGACGCCGTACAGCAGAACCGCCTTCACTCCTGTCACGTGGTCTTCCAGCAGGACCTCCAACGTCTGCGCTTCGTCGTCTGACGCATATACCGCCGGCAGCCCTTTCAGCGCATATTTCCCGCTTTTTATTGTGTGGCTCTTATATCGGAAATCACTGCAGTACGTGCGGTCTGCATTTTTTATAATGCACGCCGGCGTACGGTAATCTCCGTTACCAAGCGACGGGAACTCCTGGGGAAGAGAATCCATCGAATATGTTTTGTCCGTTCCCGCTTCATATGGATTTCCCGAAAAACCTCTGTCATAATAAGTCAGAAGGAAATCCATACATCCTTCGGCTGTTTTTCCATAATACAGATGCAGAAGAAATCCATATCTGTCAACCTGCATCTGATATGTCGTATTCTTTGTATGCAGAGTAATTGTCTTCTGCGCCTCATCATATACTATGCTCATAATCTGACACTCCTAATCTGTTATTTTCAAGAATACCTTTACGCTGCGCGCGCAGGAAAGGAAGCGTCGCCACTGGCGGCATTTTCTTTCCAAGCCGTAGCTTGCCGGTATAATCTCCGCGTAGCGGAGCAGCCCGAACCTCGGGCTGGATTGCACGTATGTGCAATCATTATACCACGTGCGCAGGAAAAATACGCTGCAAAACAGCATTTTCTTTCCAAACTGATGATTATCGCCAGGCAAATGCCTGCTCGTGCAGGCACGGCAGGCGCATGCCCGGCTTATCGCACAAAAAAGGGCAGGTGAATGTACTTTCCGCACATACCACCCGCCCGGTCAGGATGCGCGGACGCGCATCGGGACATTTTATTTCACGGCTCCGTTTACAACTCCATTAATGATGTGTTTCTGACAGATCACATAGAAGATGATAATCGGGATCAACGCCAGCAGATAGGACGCAAACGCCAGGTTATAGTTTGTACCAAACTGTGTCTGGAACGTCAGCTGCGCCAGAGGCAGTGTATTTGATCCTTTTCCTGACATGATAATGAGAGGCGTCATAACATCATTCCATACCGCCAGAGCTGTAATAACCGCAACTGTCGCATGCATTGGCTTCATAATCGGGAAAATAATCTTCCAGAATGTACGCCATGTGCTTGCTCCGTCCACTCTCGCCGCTTCCTCAAGCGCTATCGGGATGTTTACAAGGTATCCTGTATAGAGAAGTAAATTCATCGGCATATAGAATACCACATAAAGAATAATAACACCAGCCCAATTATCCAGATGCATCTCCGCCGTCTGCTTGGCGAGAGGCATCATCAGTATCGCAAACGGCACGAACATACCGCTCACAATGAAAAGATATACCAGATTATAAAATCTGCTGTGCGCTTTATTTCTTCCCACTGCGTATCCCATCAGGGCATGAAGCAGAATACAGAGAACAACCGTACTGATCGTTACGAGAAGGCTGTTGCCGAGAGATCGCCAGAAATCCGTCAGTTCCATCGCCTGCGCAAAGTTGCCTAAGCTCCAGTTCGCGGGCAGAGAAAGAATTCCCGAGATGCTGTTTGTCATCTCTGTAGGCTGTTTAAACGCGATAACAATTGTCATATACAGCGGAAACGCCACTGTAAGAAGACCTATAAACAGAAGGATTGTAACAGGCCAGTTTACTCTTGCTTTCATTTTTTCATACATTATAACTGCGCCTCCTTCTTACTTGATATAGTCATCTGCGCTACGGAAATCGCCACAATGACAATAAAGAACACAACTGCGTTGGCGCTCTGATATCCAAAGCTTCCGCCTGACAGACCGTTATTGTAAATCAGGTAGGAAATAGACTCTGTACTCTGCTCCGGACCGCCTTTTGTCATAGCCATGATCTGATCAAATACCATCAGAAAATTCTTTACGCAGAGAACCATGTTGATGGTAAAGAACGGAATAATCAGCGGGAATGTAAGGTATCTGAATTTCTTCCAGCCTGTGGCTCCATCCAGATCTCCTGCCTCATATACATCCTCCGGCACTGTCTGCAGACCGGAAATGTAAATAATTGTATTCATTGCGATCGACTGCCATGCACATACGATAACGATTGCGATCCAGGCCGTCTTGCTGTTTGAAAGCATGCTGGAACTCAACGCGTTGATTCCGAGCGCGTCGCCCAGCCCCGGCAGGATATATGTGAAGAAATACTGGAAAATATAGCCCACGACCAGCGCTCCGAGCACATTCGGCACGAAATAGGCTGCGCGCAGGAATGTTTTCCCTTTGATTTTACTGTTCAGTCCAAGGGCAAGAATAAGACTGATTACATTTGTCAGAATGGTTGCCACAATCGCCAGTTTGATTGTAAACATGTAGGAGCCTCCGATCCGGGGATCCGTGAACAGATCCAGATAGTTGCGGAATCCTACAAAATCGTATGTGCCGAATCCTTTAAAATTCGTAAAACTGTAGATTACTCCGCGAATCAGCGGCACCGTATTAAAGCAGACAAACAGCGCCAGGATCGGTATAGTGATCAGCATATAAGTCCGCTTGCTGTCATTTACTTTTTTCATAATCTAACCCCGCTCCTTTCCTACTCGTCAATTCCGTGCTCTTCATTATATTCCTGTACCGCACGGATGATATCTCTGTTATATCTCTGCCAGCGTGAATCAAAGTCACTGAGGAACTCCCCGACATCTCCGTTGATCAGATATGTCTGGATCAGAGCGTCAGCCGCCATTTCCGACGGATAGTAGTGATCCTGGTAGTCTGTCATATTTCCCGACTCGATATACGGAAGCATGCCGTCCAGCATCGGCGCCAGATCGAATTCACCGTCTTTGCATGGAACTGCATTCTGATCGTCGATATATTTCTGAATATTTTCGTCATCCATCAGAAAATCCAGCACTTCATACGCAGCTTCCTTATTCTCACATGCGGCTGTTACGGCAAACATAAGGTCAACGCCTGAATTCAGCGTATTCTTTGACGCGTCGTCATTTCCCGGAGTAACAAAAGAATCGATATTCATCTCCGGATTTACCTGCAGAATCTGGGGCACCGCATAACTTCCGATCGGATACATCGCCGCTTCACCGCGGGCAAATGCGGTACATGCGTCATTATATCCATACGCAAACGGATCTTCCGGTCCATAACTTACAAGTTCCTTACATTTTTCCGCCACTTCGACATACTCTTCAGAAAACGTCGTCGTGCCGGCGTTTACCTGCTGACATGTATCGGCCGGCGCAAGATCAACCGCCAGAGAGTTCCACGGAGCCAGACAGGTCCATGTGTCACGGAATCCGAAATAGAACGGAAGAATTCCTTCTGCTTTAATTTCTTCGCAGAGACTGATCAGCTCATCCCATGTCTCCGGAATTTCCCAGCCGTGTTCTTCAAACATATCCCTGTTGTACAGGATGCCTGCGGCGTTCGCTACATAAGGCACGCCATAAGTGCCGTCTTTCGGCGTAATCTCCAGAGCTTCAAGTATGTCAATATAAGACTCTTTGACATCCGCCAGCCCCGGATAATCAGATACATCCGCCAGAATATCCGCATCTACATAGTAAGAGTAGTTAATATCTCCTCCTATGCCGATAATATCCGGATAATCTTCCCTGATAAATCTGGTTCTCATAATTGTGCTTGCATCATTCGGCGAACTGATTGTCAGATGAATATCGTCATGCGTAGCGTTAAACTCTTCCTCCACCTGATCAAAATACGCCGCGGCCTCCGGCTTGTACTGCAGGATCTCAATTTCCGTCTTCCCTTCGTGCTCATCGGAACCGCATCCCGGAAGAATAACTGCAGCAAGCATGGAAGCCGCAAGGACAGCACTGACTGCTTTTTTCCTTTTCATAAATCGCTCCAACTCCTTCCTTCAATTTATTTTTCATCTGGTCAAAGTATAGCATTATAAAATATTTGTAAAAATATCCGCATATATGATGTTTTATGCCAAAATACAACTTATGTATAATTTACGTAAAGTTTGGTCGCATTTTGGTATAATTTAAGATATAATCTATATAAATCTAAAAAAATCCTGTGTTCAGCGAGGTTAATATATGAGCAGCCATATTTTTTCAGTATTTCCAAATGAAAATTTTGTAGACCTCGGACTTTATCAGTTCGGGGAAGAGAAATGCGCTCCGGCCCATTCTTTCGGCCCCGCCGCCAGAAACCATTATCTTTTTCACTATGTTATATCCGGAACCGGCAGACTGCTTGCCAACGATTCTAAAGGCCAGACAAAAGAATACCAGATTCACAGCGGCCAGGGATTTATGATTTTCCCCCGCCAGATTAATACTTATATTGCCGATGAAAGACTTCCCTGGGAATATGTCTGGCTTGAATTTGACGGAATGCGCGTCCGGGAAGTCATTGAAACCGCCGGACTTTCCCCGGATCACCCGGTATACCATGCTTCATATAAAGATCTGCGTGAGAATATGAAGGACGAAATGTTATATATTGCCGAACATGGAAGCGAATCTCCCTTCCATCTGATCGGACATCTGTATCTTTTTATTGACTATCTTACCCGTTCTGCGGCTTCGACAAGACTCGCCTCAAACGGAAAAATAAGGGATTTTTATATAAAAGAAGCGTTGAATTTTATTGAGCAGAATTTTCAGAACGATATTTCCATAGAACAGATGGCTACTTTCTGCGGTCTGAACAGGACATATTTCGGACGTATCTTCAAAGAGACCGTGGGGAAATCCCCGCAGCAGTTTCTTTTAAACTATCGCATGGTAAAAGCCGCGGAGCTGCTGAAGCTTACCGATCTTTCTGTAAGCGATATCGGAAACGCAGTAGGATATCCGAATCAGCTTCATTTTTCCCGGGCATTTAAAAATGTATACGGCCTCTCCCCCAGGGAATGGCGAAGCAAAAACAAAAGAATTGTATAATATCTGAGGCTGATCGACAGACAAAAAATCAGAGCAGCTTATTTTCACACAGGAAATAGCTGCTCTTTAAATCGATAATTTCATAAACACATCCGCATTTTCATTGTTATTATACCGCTCAGTCATGACAAATCCGACTTTTCGGTACAATCTGATCGCCTTTTCGCCGGATGACTTTGTATCGAATGCAGGAACCGGCAGTTCATCAAAAAATTAATATCAGTATAAAAGCATTGCCAGCCTTCTCCCGCATACAACACCTGACAGACAGAACACAACGCTCAGGACGATATAGCAGCTTCCGGCCAGATACGCCTTCTTTTCAAGCAGCGTGAGCGCTTCAAGTGAAAATGTGGAAAATGTCGTAAAACCGCCGCACACGCCGGTCTTCCAGAACAATACCGCATTCTCCGATGTATCCGCATTTCCTGCGGCAACACCTGCGATAAAACCGATCAGGATCGCGCCCAGTACGTTGGTGATCAGCGTCAGCACCGGAAATTCCGCCTTCACCGGCATGAGGCTGATCGCATACCGTCCTGCTGCCCCGATCGCCCCGCCGAGAGCTACAGCTAAGAAATTCATGTCGATACCCTCCTGTTGATCCAATCATCTATCTCTTCTTCATCACCTGCGACGCCGCGTTGGAACAGCCAGAAG
This sequence comes from uncultured Mediterraneibacter sp., assembly GCA_944381125.1. GTDB lineage: Bacteria > Bacillota > Clostridia > Lachnospirales > Lachnospiraceae > Mediterraneibacter. The sequence goes on from CALWKB010000031.1 coordinate 21,756, forward strand.
CTTCCTCACACGGCCTTCCAGATGCTTCTCAATAGCCGTCAGATGTTCTTCCGGCAGATTAAGACTTTCATGCCGCTTAAACCGGAAGCCGATCATACGCCGAAGCTGTTCTTTCTGCTTTGCCCCCATAACCTCTGCACATACATCCTCGTAAGAGATATTGTAAGGATTAGAACGGGTTCCGGCATACTCATCCAGATTTTCGTAATCCTCTCTGCCCGCATAACAGAAAAGCGAGAATCCGTTATCAAAAACCGGAGCCGGTGCAATGATCCTGCCGCTTCGATTATCGCGCAAAACGCCAAAGTTTCCAAAATGCCGGTCCTCATTATAAATCAATGCATCAAATACCAGCATACTGCAAAGCTGTTCGGAAAATTCATCCCCCAGTTCCTTATACCATGCAAGGCAGGCAGCAATCCCCCCGCTCCGCACGATGCGCCCGACAGGAATATAAGCAGTATCAATATCGGTAAACAGCGCGCACTTGGAAGCCGTGATCCCTTTCCAGTTCTCCAGATCATAATGCACTGCATTCAGGCGCATCGTTTCTGCAATCTGGGAGGCATAATACTCACAGTATGGTTCACGGCCTGTATTGGATGCGCCTGTAGTACCGCCCTTATAAAGATAAATTCCGTCATTTTCTACATAACGCCACGCCTTGGGAAGCATGCCTCCCGTGGTAAGTTCCGGAGAAGTGGTAAAAGCCTGACGGCTTCCTCCCGCTCCGGTATATGCCACCAGTGCCAGGATTTCTGAAAAACGGTTTTCATAAAGATTGTATTGGGAAAACTTTCCCTCGAAATCTTCCGGCACCACCCAATAACTGTCGTTCAGGGACAGTCCCCTGCATACATCAATGATTCCTTTTGTATCGTTATGGCTCAGTCCCAGCGTTTTTAAAATCTCATCTACAAAAGCGCGGTTCTTTGGAATGACCCTGCGCTCCAGCCAGCGGATAATCCCCTCGCCTGTCTGCTCCATATCCAGCGGCATGAGATTGGCATATTTCTCGTTTTTATACAGGATGTCAGCCACTAAACCAGACAACCCTCGCTTTTCCATAGAAAATTTCATCAACTCAGTATCATAAATACGGAGGCTGTAAACGTTGCTCATAG
>CALWKB010000032.1 GCA_944381125.1 uncultured Mediterraneibacter sp.
TCTCCATCGCCCGCGCGCTTCTGAAAGATGCACCGGTCATCCTTCTGGATGAGGCCACCGCCAGCCTGGACGTGGAAAATGAGAGCGCTGTTCAGGAAGCCCTCTCCCGCCTGCTCGCCGGCAAGACGGTTCTGGTCATCGCCCACCGGATGCGCACCGTGGAAGCAGCGGACAAGATCGTTGTTCTCTCTGATGGCAGGGTGACAGAGCAGGGTACTCCTGCGGAACTGATGAAACAAAACGGCCTCTTCCGCCATATGGTAGATCTGCAGAGACAGAGCGCCGGGTGGAGACTGAAATAGCATGGCCATATAAGAAAAATCTCTTGACATGTTGTCTGCACGACATTATAATCAGCGTTTGTTAGTTATAACTAACCTATGTGGTAAAAAAGATGCCGGCCGCATTATTGCCCCCTTTATGCACTGGTGCCGGACCTTTTTCAGACAAACTGGTTCCTGCCCGAATCGTAGGCGTAATCAATTGTTCCCAGCCTGTCTGTCAGCTCTTCTCTGCTGATCTGCATATCTTCGCACATCTCGTCCAGAGAACCGTAATAGTCCCTCAGCTTTGTATTGACCACGCCCAGCAGCATCACCGGATCTCCGGGAAGTGTATTTTTCATTTTATAAAACCTCGTTTCCTGTATGTACGGCAGGCCCGCTTCTTTTCCGGGCCTGCCCTTTCTTTTTGCCTTATGACGGAAGTTTGCCTTTTTTTCCGTACTTTTCTCCGAGATTTACGACTGTGCCGTCTTTCTCTTCGATATCTATATTATTGAGCTGTCCCCGCAGATTTCTTCTTACGAGCTCGATATACTCCGCTCTGAGAAGTTTCTGTTCTTTTTTCTCCGCCTCAGTCAGCCCTTCCGCTTTTGACTTTCTGTACAATTCGTTGATTCTGTTTATCTTCTGCTTTTCCATATCTGTTCCCTTTCAACTGGAATAATTCTCGAGAAACGCGTACAGCTCTTCCGCTGTAGATATATATTTTCCGTCCGCTATTTCCTGCTGTACCTCCTTCGGAAGATCCGTCAGGAGAATATCCGTCAGTTCATATATTGTCGCGCGGTCGTCCAGATACACGGCGACATACCCCTGCAGCTGACAGAGCCAGTAGCCGCTTTCTTTTTCTTTTTCTTCGTTTACCGCCTCTCCCTCAGCCGCGATGCTTTCTGTCGCAGATTCTTCTTCCGCTCCCGCAGCCTGCCTGTCCATTACATGGCGGTAACTGATCTGATATCCGGCCGTGAGCAGTATAACCACCACGGCAAACAGACTCAAAAGGCCAATTACATACTTTGTCTTCATAAGGATCCGCTCCTTTTTTACATACAGTATTGGCCTTTTTCCACTAATTATTCAGGAGTCTGGTCTTCCTGCGCTTCCTCTGCCGGCAAAAGGCTCAGCCGCTTGCACAGACGCAGGATTCTTGCTCCCATGGGAAGCGCTTCTATGTCATCCTCCGACAACGTACCGATCTTCAGAACAATTACGAAATATACCGCGGCGGCCGCGAGTATTGATATAATTGTCGGAATGAATCTTCCTCCGATCAGAAGATCAAGCAGCGCGTGCACCGCAAATGCCACAATCCCCATAGCGGCAGCGGCAGTCAGCGGCTTGACAAATGTATGTACAATATTTACCCTGAAGCCGCATACCTTGCGTATCTTTCTCTGATTCAGCCAGCACATGCACAGGGCGAATACGATATTGCTGCACACAAGAGCATATACGTTCATTCTGAACACTGTCATCATCACCACAAACGAAACCAGGTGAATCACCAGCGATACGCCGGCGTTCTTGGCAGGACTTGACATGTGATTCAGTCCGTGCAGGATTGAGTTGGATACAGACGACCAGCCGTACAGTACGACCACCGCCGCGCCAAGCATCAGCAGGTTGGCCGGCGTGGCGCCGGCGTCATTATAAAGAAGAACCATAAGCGGCGACGCAAGCGCGATAAATCCGATTCCGCATGGAATGGTAAGAAACATGGTCAGGCGGATCGTCTGGTCAATCTTATAGTGAACCTGTTCTCTTGTCCCTGTTGTGACAACTGCCGTCAGGCTCGGCACAATGGACGCGCTCAGCGCATATGGAATGGCCATGGGCACATTAAGCAACGTATCGTATTTTGCCGTATAGATTCCCTGCAGAGCCATGTATTCCTGCTCTGTATACCCCTGAGCATCCATAATATGATTGAAAATTGTCAGATCAAGAATCTGATTTATATTATATACGGCCGTGCTCAGAATAACAGGGACAGCAGTAAAAATAAGGACTTTCAGTATATGCGAATACCCTTCTCTTGTTTTTGAATGGTCCCGTTTCAACTGTCGTTTTATTGTACCTCGATACAGATAAAAAACAAATATCAGGAAGAGAAGCCCCGCAACCGCGCCGGATATCGTACCGATCGTACTTCCTGCCGCGCCGTACGCCGGCCCCAGCAGTTCTTCTCCCGCTTTCGCTCCTGCCCGGGTACCGATCCCGAAAAGCACGCTTGCTCCCACAATACTGACTACCGCGTTAATCAGCTGTTCAATAATCTGAGAAATGGCGGTAGGCACCATTGTATTCAGTCCCTGGAAATATCCTCTCAGCACAGCCATAACCGCCACAATAAAAAGCCCCGGAGCGAGAACCTTAAGAGCGTACACGCTCAAAGGTGATTTCATCACGTGTTCCGAGATTGCTCCCGCGCCGAAGAATATGGCGAGTGTAATAATCAGGCCTACCGTAAACGCAAACACAAGCGAGCAGATAAAAACGCGGAAAGCATTTCTCCGCCTTCCAGACGCCACGCGTTCGGACACCAGTTTAGATACGGCAGTCGGCAGACTGTAGGAAGAAAGCATCAGCGCCATCGCATATACCTGATACGCGTATCCGTAAAATCCGTTTCCTTCATCGCCGAGTATATTTGCCAGAGGCACGCGGTATACGACGCCGATGATTTTCGTAATCACCGCGGCGGCCGCCAGTATAGCTCCCTGGACAAGATAATCGTCTTTTTTTTCTTTTCTTTTAATATGTGTTTCCGTCATATCGTTCCTCCTCGGTTTTGCCACAATACATTCTCCGGCAAGGCTCTACCGCTGAATGTTTACTTTTTCCATAATGCCTCTCTGCCGCTCTTCCATCAGAAGACGCTCATCATCTTCCATATGATCATAGCCGCACAGATGCAGCATACTGTGCGCAATCAGAAAAGCATATTCTCTGAGAGGAGAGTGTCCGTACTCTTCCGCCTGTGCCAGCACCCGTTCTTTTGAAATAACGATGTCCCCCAGCATCAGTTCGCCCGTTTCCGGATTAAAGGCATCCGGGCTTTCCTCTTCCAGAGCGGAAAAATCTCCGGGACGGCTGTACTCCTGCATGGGAAAAGACAGAACATCTGTAGTTCTGTCCAGTCCCCGTGCGGTATGGTTCAGCTTTCTCACTTCTTCATCTGTTGTGAGCAGAAGACTGACTTCCGCCTCGTAAGGACAGTTTTCATATTCAAGAGCCGCACTGATAACCGTCCGGGCAATTTCGTCCGTATCAAAAGGCAGCCGGACGCCGCCTTCTTCCTCTATATAGATGCTCATACTTTTCTCCTTCTGCTGTTCTTCTGTCGGGCGCTGTTTTTCTCATAATCTTCATAAGCCTTTACAATCTTCTGCACAAGAGGGTGTCGAACCACATCTTTGCTTGTCAGCGCGCAGAAACTTATGCCTTCTATTCCTCTGAGAACTTTCTCCGCCACATCCAGTCCGGACACTGCTCCGGCGGGAAGGTCTTTCTGCGTTGTATCTCCTGTAACTACGACTTTTGACCCGAATCCGATCCTTGTCAGAAACATTTTCATCTGCGCCGGCGTTGTGTTCTGCGCCTCATCCAGAATAATAAACGCATTATCCAGCGTCCGTCCCCTCATATACGCCAGGGGAGCCACTTCTATCAGGCCTTTCTCCGAATTTTTAAGAAACCCTTCCGCTCCCATGATCTGATATAGCGCGTCATAGAGCGGGCGCAGATACGGATCTATTTTACTCTGGAGGTCGCCGGGAAGAAAGCCCAGTTTCTCTCCCGCCTCAATCGCCGGCCTGGTAAGGATAATCCGTCCCACTTCATTTCTTTTGAACGCGGTAATTGCCATAGCCATAGCCAGATAGGTTTTCCCGGTGCCGGCCGGTCCCAGTCCGAACGTCACCATTCCGTCCCGGATGGAATCCACATACCGCTTCTGGCCAAGCGTCTTCGGCTTGACCGGCTTTCCCTGAAGGGTATAACAGATCAGTTCTTTGTCGATCTCCACGATGCCTTCTTCCTGATCCTCAAAAACAAGGGAAATTGCGTAGTCCACATTCTGTTCCGTAATTGTATTTCCGCGCTTTGACAGTTCCGTCAGCTGTGTCAGGATGCGGAATACCTTTTCTACGGCAGTCTGTTCTCCGACTATTTTGGTATTTCCGTCTCTCGCGATCAGCGTAACATGGAACATTCGCTCCAGTTTTTTTACATATGCGTCAAACTGGCCGAATATGTTCGCCTCATGCTCGGCCGGTATTTCAATCATCTGTTCCGTCAGACTCATCTGTTTCTTTCCTTTCAACCGTTAAAATTTCCGTGTCCGACTCGCGGGCGATCTTTTCATTCAGATACAATGTGCCGGAGGCTGACGCGGAATTTTTGTCCAGTTGTATTTTAACATCATTTTGTTTTATTTGAATACCTTTTTCCTCTAATTCTTTACAAAAAGAGCCGAATTCCGCGCTTAATTTCCGCCGGATCTCTTCTTTTGTATATTTTACCGTCTTAAAAGAATAAGATTTCGCTGTTTTTGTCCCCCAGGAAAACGGCAGATAAAAATTATCGCCCAGCTTCAGCTGCTTTTCTCCTGTAACAACCTCAGAGTGTTCATAGCCGTTCCGGATGGATCCAAAAGAAAATGTCAGGTTGGAAATCCGCGCAAACACCTGCTTTCTTTCCTTCCCGTCATATATTTTTTCCTTCCCGGTCAGCGGGATTGTACTGCTGTATTCCATTTCTGTATCTGCGTAAATATCCGCGTCGGACTGAGTATACTGGTATCCCGCCACTTCCCCGCTGTCGCTGAGCACCTCAATGCGCCCGAGAACCAGAATATCCCCTTTTTTCACCTGATCCCCGACATGTACCTGCGGAACGCCGGAACGGGTAACAATATCCGTAATCACCCCGTCCGCGGAAGCGGTCAGATCTGTCGGATTTTCCTTCTGTCCCGCTGTCTCTTCCTCTTCCCCGAAGGTGTCTTCATTTTCTTTTATCTGTATTTTCAGCCGGCTTCCGTCTACAGACGCGGAGACCCAAACGATATCATTATATTCCTTTCGTATTGCTTTTACAATACCCTGGCAGTCTACCCTGCTTTTTGGCATAAAGGCCGATACTCCTTCAGAATTCAGAAATTCCGTCAGCGCCTCGTCTGTCCGTTTCTCGTTTCCCGCAAAATGAATATCCCATATAAACAGGGAATAAATTTTTAAAAGACAGGCGCAGAGAAACAGTCCGGCAAAAAACATTTTCCGTTTTTTATATTTTCTTACAAAAAAAGGCAGGCCGGTTCTCCGGACAATACAGACTTTCGTATGTGTTTTGCGGGCCGCCGGACGGATTTTCCTGAAATCTTCCAGCGTCATATACATTTCATACGCACCCTTCACCGGCGTAAGGTCCCATATATAAATCCTGTGATAAGTGCACATATTCAGGAATCGTTCCGGAGAGTATCCTTCCACGCGGATCCTGACATATCCTCTTATGCTTCTTACAAGCGCACGGATCAAACCTCTCTCCTCCCCCGGACAAATTCAAGACAGTCGATTATGCCTGTTATCTTCATTTCATCATTTGTATAGTATTCAATATCCAGGCGTTTACCGGTAATTCTGATCTGCCCCTCCTTCGTCTGCAGACGTACAAGGCTGTCCTTATATTCTATAATTCCACGATAATTTTCGACACATACTTCCGATGTGCCGGTAACAGTAATGATTGACGCGCCAAGGACGACGTCTTTCGGCATGCCCGCAGCCTGCGCGACTCTTTCCCTGATCTGCTCTTTTTCCATAAAAACGCCACACATACGCCTTTTACAGCCAGTATATGTGCGGCGTCTTCTGTCCTATTCCAGTTCTTTTTCCGGATTTTTCCTCCGGCATGAAAATCATTCAATTGCCGTTAATCAGTAATCCAGGCAGGCTCTCTCCGTCACGTACGGACGCACGAACGTATCCGCAGCGGCCACATGCGCCGGATGCGAACCGTACACGGCGATATCTTCCTCTTTTTCAAGAACGCTTACAAGCGCGATATCATGCGTGCTTGACGGGATTGGCGAATCAATAAAACGGAGTTCTTTAAGCCCGGGCACCCTGCCTACGAGCGCGCACAGATTCTCTTTCATCGCTGCTTTAATCTCCGGTTTCTTTTCTTCCGGAACCTCCGGTTTGAATTTCCACATTACAATATGATGTACCATAAATAATTTCCTCCTTTTATTCTTCGTCCGGTGTTCTTCCCCGGAGTCTCTGATAATAAAATCTGATCTTTCCCACCAACATGGTCAGATACCTGAGCACCGGCTCGGTGGCGATCGCGAATACAACGAACAACATAATACATTCTGTCGTCATTCCTGTTATCGCGAACAGATCATTCAGATAAATGCTGCAGAAGATCAGCCCGGCCATACATCCGCACAGAATCACCGCCCGCATTACATTCATGGGCGCGCTGATCTTATAAAGAATCATAAATCCTACAATTGCCAGCAGCATTGTGGCCGCCGTAGAAATATCGGTGTTTCCCACATGAAACGTCTGTCCGAATATTACGAGGGCTCCCACGGCCAGGGCGTCGGTAATGGCGGCCGGAAGCGCCTTCAGGAACACATTCGTAAGGAAATGTCCTTTTATCCTGTTCTTATTCGGCTCCAGCGCAAGGAAAAACGCGGGAACGCCGATCGTGAACATGCTGATCAGAGAAATCTGGGACGGTTCCATCGGATACGTAAACACAAACACTACCGAGATCACGCTGAGCAGGAAAGAAAATATGTTTTTAACAAGGAACAGCGACGCCGACCTCTGAATATTATTTACCACTCTTCTTCCTTCCAGCACAACCTGGGGCATACAGGAAAAGTCTGATTCCAGCAGAACAAGCTGAGAAGCCTGGGCCGCCGCGTCGCTTCCGGATGCCATTGCGATGCTGCAGTCCGCATCTTTAAGCGCAAGAACATCGTTGACTCCGTCTCCTGTCATAGCCACCGTATGGCCTGCTTCCTTAAGAATCTGCACGAATTTTCTCTTCTGATTCGGAGTTACCCGTCCGAAGACGGTGTTCGAAAGAACAGCGTCCCGCATCTCTTCTTCTGTTTCAAGTCCGGCGGCATCCACATACTTTTCAGCGTTTTCAATTCCCGCGCTGCACGCGACTTTTGAGACAGTAACGGGATTATCGCCTGATATAACCTTTACCTCGACGCCCTGCTCGGCGAAATACCGGAATGTCTCCCGGGCCGCGCTTCGCACCGGGTTTGCCAGAAGCAGAAAAGCCAGCGGGGTAATGCCGTGTTCCAGCGGCCTGCCGTCTATTTCTTTATCGTATTTTCCAAACACAAGCACTCTCGCGCCGGAAGACGCGTGCTCTGTGATCTCATCCTCATATTCCCCGTACTTTTCCCTGAGGACAAATTCAGGCGCGCCCATGACGAATGCGCCGCTTTCAAATGTCACGCTGCTGTATTTCGTAGCCGATGAAAAACCGGTTTTCGAAACAGCCTTTTCTCCGGAAGAAGACGAAAAATACTCTTTTACCGCCGTCATAGTGATATTGTCCGGATCCATTGCCGCTGCAAAGTCTCCTATCAGCAGATTCAGGGGCGGCATGGAATCGGCGTCGTACGGTTGTGCGGGAATTACTTCCTGCACTTTCATTGTATTTTCTGTTATCGTTCCTGTCTTGTCAACACAAAGAACATCTACTCTTGCCAGTGTCTCGATGCACTTCATGTCATGAAGCAACACCTTTTTCTGTGCCAGGCGTATGGAACTGACGGCAAGAGCCACGCTGGCAAGAAGATACAGTCCTTCAGGTATCATTCCTATAACTGCCGCCACCATGGACGTTATACTGTCCCTGAAGCCATCGTGCTGGATAAAAAACGCCTGGCAGAACAATACAAGTCCGATCGGAATAATTGCGATGCCGACACATTTTACCAGTTTGTCAAGGGAGCGGATCATTTCCGACTGTTCCCCTTCCTGCATTTCCTTTGCCTGGAGCGTCAGCTTCGAAATATAGGAATCCTCCCCTACTTTGTCCAGTCTGGCGTGGCACTGTCCGGACACGATAAAGCTTCCTGACATCAGCTTCGCGCCCCGGCGCTTTGTTATTTCATCCGCCTCCCCGGTAAGCAGAGATTCATTTACCTGCACCTCGCCCGCGCACACCTCGGCGTCCGCGCACACCTGATCTCCGGCCTTAAATATAACGATATCATCGAGAACAAGCCTTTCCGCGTCGACCACATATTTTTTTCCGTCCCGGACAACAGCCGCATGAGGAGCATTCAGCATGGTCAGCTTGTCCAGCACCTGCTTCGCGCGGATCTCCTGGATAATGCCGATCAGCGTATTTGCTATGATTACCGGCAGAAAAGTCAGATCCCGGAAAGAGCCGGTAAGACAAAGCAATACGGTAAGCACGGCAAAAATCAGGTTGAAATATGTAAAAATGTTTTCTTTTACAATATCCCGCGCAGACTTTGACGGCGGTTCTACCGCACGGTTCGTCCATCCATGCATCCAGTGTTCCTGAACCTGCGCGGCGGTAAGCCCCGTTCTGTAATCAGGACGGTATCTTGTTGTTTCCGTTCTTGCGGGCCGCCGCTGTATTTCTTTTGTCTTCTTTTTATTGTTCAATGCCATATTAATTTTGTCTCCTCCACAATCTGATTATCCCTCTTCTTTCCGGCCGTGTCAATCTGCAAAACAGCAGAGAGCCGGCGCGCGAAATCCTTTCCGCGCCGGCCGGCTCCCCTCCTGTAATTCGGTTTTATTTTTTTCTGTATTTTACAGCGCAGCGGATTCCCTTGATAATCTGAATGATCGGGATATTTGCCGCGGCAAGTCCGTAAACCGTCAGAAGCTGATAAATATTAAGCGTCTGTACTTTGAATATATTGTGCAGTCCGGGTATCATGACAACCGCTGTAATCAGAGCGATGCCGATCAGGAACGCGCCGATCAGATAAATGTTGTTGAATACCCTTCGCGTAAATACAACCGGCCTTTCGGATTTGCAGTTAAATCCATGGAACAGACGGGCTGAACAGAGCGTCGCGAACGCCATTGTCGTACCGAGCAGTGTGTTTTCTCCGCCCTGATATCCGATCAGGAAGGCAATCATTGTAGTTACGCCGATCGAAAGCCCTTCAATTCCGATTTTCAGGAGAAAATCTTTTGTAAGAATAGACTCGTTCATCGGTCTTGGCTTTTCATCCATCACTTCTCTTGATCCCGGCTCAAGTCCGAGGGCGATCGCCGGAAGACTGTCTGTCAGAAGGTTGATAAACAGCAGATGCACCGGAGCAAACGGAACCGGAAGAGCCATAATGGATGCATAAAGTACCGCGAGGATCGCGCCGAAGTTTCCGGACAGAAGAAACTGTATGGAATTCTTAATATTCCGGTATATATTTCTTCCGTTCTCTACCGCCTTTACGATGGTTGCAAAATTGTCATCTGTCAGCACCATGGCCGCGGCGTCCTTGGAAACTTCGCTTCCGGTAATTCCCATTGCGACGCCGATATCCGCCTGTTTCAGAGCCGGAGCGTCGTTGACGCCGTCGCCTGTCATGGATACGATATTCCCCTTATCCTGCCATGCGCGGACAATGCGGATCTTATGCTCCGGTGACACGCGGGCATAAACGGAAATGCCTTCCACAAAATCTTTCAGTTCTTCGTCAGACATCTTATCGATTTCAGCGCCCTCGCACGCCTCTGATTCATTTTCCAGAATGCCGATGCGCTTCGCGATAGCCGCGGCCGTCACCTTGTGGTCTCCTGTAATCATAATCGGACGGATGCCCGCTCTCTTACATTCCGCCACAGCCGCCTTTGATTCCTCGCGCGGCGGGTCCATCATTGCGATGAGTCCGATAAAGATCAGATCATTCTCGTCTTCAAGAGCAAGCTCTTCCTCGTCGGAAACAACTTTATACGCAAATGCCAGCACACGAAGTCCTTCCCGCGAAAACTTCTGGTTCTGCGCCTCGATCTTTCTTCGGTCTTCCTCCGTCATCGGGCGCACTTCGCTTCCGGTCTGAATCCGGGTCATCCGGCCGAGCAGAACGTCCACGGCGCCTTTTGTCAGCATGGTCGGAATTCCTTCCATTGTGTGTTTTGTAGACATCAGCTTACGGTCGCTGTCAAACGGATTTTCACTTTCTCTCGGATACTTATCACGCACGGCTTCCGGATCAAGTCCGAGTCTGCTTCCGAGATTAATCAGCGCTGTTTCCGTCGGGTCACCGATCTCCACGCCGTCTGTATTTTTTGAATCATTGCAGAGCATGCTGCTGATAAGCAGACGGCTCTGGGACGGATCACTGATATCCACATCCGCCGCTTTGATACATGTTTCGTCTACATAATAATCTTCTACGGTCATCTTGTTCTGGGTCAGGGTACCTGTCTTATCCGAACAGATGACAGAAACGCTTCCCAGTCCTTCCACAGCCTGAAGCTTACGCATGATCGCGTGCTCTCTGGCCATTTTCTGCGTACCGAAGGAAAGCACAATCGTAACAATAGAGCTGAGCGCCTCAGGAATCGCCGCTACAGCCAGGGCAACCGCAAAAAGAAACGCGTCGACAATATCATCCCCGCGGAAAATACTGATGCCGAACAGAATCGCGCAGAATACAAGAATCAGGATCGAAAGCTTCTGTCCGAACTGATCGAGGTTTACCTGCAGGGGCGTACGTTTTTCAGATGTTGTCTTCAGCAGACTGGCAATCTTGCCGACTTCCGTCTCCATACCGATTCCTGTTACCACAAAAGCTCCTCTTCCGTAAGTGACAAAGCTTCCGGAGTATACCATATTCAGGCGGTCGCCAAGAGGCACCTCCTCTGCGTCGATCACGTCAACGTTCTTTTCAACTCCAAGGCTCTCTCCCGTAAGAGCGCTTTCATCAACTTTCAGGCTTGCGCATTCGGTAAGACGCCCGTCCGCCGGAATGTAATCTCCCGCGTCAAGCATAACAATGTCTCCGACCGTCACCTGGGACGAAGGAATCTGTACGACATTTCCGCCGCGGAGCACTTTTGCCTCCGGTCCGGATAATTTTTTCAGACTTGCAAGCGACTGTTCCGCTTTCACCGTCTGCACGGTTCCGAGGATCGCGTTCATCGTAATAACGATCAGGATAACCGCCGTACTTTCTACTTCGCCGATAAAACCGGATACAATCGCGGCAATTATCAGGATAATAACAAGAAAATCTTTGTACTGCTCAAGAAAAATCTGAAGCACGCTCTTCCTTTTGCCTTCCACAAGCTCATTCGGCCCGTACTTTTCCTGATGTTCCAGTACCTGCTCCTCTGTAAGGGGCTCCAGAGAGCCGTTTACCTGCATAACCGACTCTTCAGCAGATAACTGATAATATTGTTTCATCTCTTACTCCTCCTGTTCTTTCTGCGGTGCAATAAAAAATGAGACTTCTATTGCACAACGTAAATATGTAATGCAATAAAAGTCTCACCGTTTAATCACGATACGGACGGCTCCGCCGTCGTACTGACGATATCGCAAACGCCTGATGCAGGCGCCAGTTACTCCCTTTTATCAGAAAGTACTATAATGGATTTTCCTGAAACTGTCAATAAGTTTTACAAAATTTTAAACAATTCCCTGTGCTTCCATTGCGTCAACGACTTTCTCGAATCCTGCAATGTTTGCTCCTACCACATAGTTGCCCTTGAAGCCGTATCTCTCAGCTGCGTCTGCTGCATTATGGCAGATATTAACCATGATGTTCTTAAGTTTTGCGTCAACTTCCTCGAATGTCCAGCTCAGGCGCTCGCTGTTCTGTGACATCTCAAGTGCGGATGTTGCAACACCGCCGGCATTTGCAGCCTTGCCCGGTGCGAAGATCACGCCGTGCTGCTGCAGGTACTCTGTAGCCTCGATTGTTGTCGGCATGTTTGCACCCTCTGCCACAACCTGGCATCCGTTCTCTACGAGCATCTTTGCATCCTCAAGAAGGAGTTCGTTCTGAGTTGCACACGGAAGCGCAACGTCAACTTTAACGGACCATACGCCTCTTCCCTCATGATACTCGGAGTTCGGACGGTATTTCTTATATTCTGTCAGTCTTGCGCGGTTTACTTCTTTGATCTCTTTGAGCGCTGCAAGGTCGATTCCTTCCGGATCGTATACCCAGCCGTTGGAATCGCTTACTGTAACAGCTTTAGCGCCGAGCTGCTGAGCCTTCTCTGTCGCGTAGATCGCAACGTTTCCTGAACCGAATACTGCTACAGTCTTGCCTGCCAGCTCCATGCCGTTCAGCTTCATCAGCTCATCCGTGAAGTACAGAAGTCCGTATCCTGTCGCCTCGGTACGTGCCAGGGAACCGCCGTAGGAAAGTCCTTTTCCTGTGAGAACGCCTTCGTAAACGCCGCGGATCCTCTTGTACTGTCCGAACATGTATCCGATCTCTCTTGCGCCTGTTCCGATATCTCCTGCCGGTACGTCTGTGTCAGCGCCGATGTGCTTGCACAGCTCTGTCATAAAGCTCTGGCAGAATGCCATGATCTCTCTGTCGGATTTGCCCTTCGGATCGAAGTCGGATCCGCCTTTTCCGCCGCCGATCGGAAGTCCTGTCAGAGAGTTCTTGAATACCTGCTCGAAACCAAGGAATTTGATAATGCCGAGGTTTACGGACGGGTGAAGACGAAGGCCTCCCTTGTAAGGTCCGATCGCGCTGTTGAACTGTACGCGGTATCCTGTGTTTACATGAGCCTGTCCCTTATCGTCTACCCACGGCACACGGAACTTCAGCTGTCTCTCCGGCTCTGTGATTCTCTCAAGAAGCGCTTCTTTGCGGTACTTCTCCTCGTTTGCTTCGATAACCGGGCGGAGAGATTCGAGAACCTCTTTAACAGCCTGATGGAATTCCGGCTCTGCCGGATTTTTCTTTACGACAAGATCAATTACTTCATCAACGTAAGACATGTGAATTTACCTCCTGAAAATAATAATTGCGGGAAGAAAAGCCTGCCCGCACGTCAGACATCTTTGCCTACCCGTTTATTTTATATAGAAAATGAATTTCTGTCAATCAAAAGTTTCAATATTTTACAGTTTTATCACTTTATTCCGCTGAATTTGCAGGAAAT
>CALWKB010000033.1 GCA_944381125.1 uncultured Mediterraneibacter sp.
AAAACGAATGTCAGCAATGCCAGAATGAACATTCCAAAAGCCATCAGATCTTTAAAGTCAAACGGTTTCTTGTCCATCAGCACCACCCCCATTCTATGTAAGAATAGAGGTCAGCCACCCTGCAACACGGTTGTTCCTGTCCATATACTACCATAAGCGCATACAGCACACAATATCTATTTCAGTATCACCATGAACCCTGGCACTTCCCCGATCAGGTATCAAAAAAGCCGGGAACGCTGTACTTTCAACGTTTCCGGCTTTTCTTAAGCAGATGACGGGAATCGAACCCGCCTTCCCAGCTTGGGAAGCTGGTGTTCTACCGATGAACTACATCTGCGTCTTCCACGCAAGAATTATAACTCTCCTTTGTGGAAAAATCAAGAGATTTTCAGTCAATCTGCCAGTCTACCGGCTCTACTCCGTGCGCCTTCAGAAACTCATTCGTCCTGCTGAACGGCCTGCTTCCGAAGAACCCGCGGTAGGCAGACAGCGGACTCGGATGCGGCGCTGTAAGAATCAGGTGATTCGGGTTATTCAGCATTGCCTTTTTCCGCTGTGCCGGTCCTCCCCATAAAATAAATACGATCGGCCGGTCCTGGCTGTTCAGGGCCATAATCGCCGCGTCCGTAAACTCCTCCCAGCCGATGCCTCTGTGAGAATTTGCCTGGTGCGCCCGGACAGTCAGAACAGTATTAAGCAGAAGCACGCCCTGCTGCGCCCATTTGGTCAGACAGCCGTGATCCGGGATCGCACATCCCAGATCATCGTGGAGCTCCTGATAAATATTTACAAGCGAAGGCGGGATATCTACTCCTTTTCGGACAGAAAAACAAAGTCCATGAGCCTGTCCGTGATTATGATACGGGTCCTGTCCCAGTATGACTACCTTCACTTCCTTCAGCGGAGTAAGGTGAAACGCATTGAAAATATCATCAGCGGGAGGAAAAACCAGATGGGTGCCGTACTCCTGCTTCACGGTTTCAAAAAGCCGTCTGTAATATGGTTTTGAAAATTCACCTTTTAACGCTTCGTACCAGTCTCCATTTAACGCTGCCATATGTATACTCCTTTGCTAATGCATGTATCTTTTTCTGCAAAATGTCTTTTTACAGCCGTACGCTTATCCCCTCCCGAAGGAGATATTCCTTGACTTCCCGGATTTCCAGTTCTTTATAGTGAAAGAGCGATGCCGCGAGGGCTGCGTCAGCTTTTCCCACGGTCAGCGCTTCCCGGAAATGTTCCAGCGTGCCCGCGCCTCCGGAAGCAATCACCGGAACGGATACATTTTCCGCGACAGCCCTGGTCAGTTCCAGATCATATCCGGCTTTTGTCCCGTCTCCGTCCATACTGGTCAGAAGAATCTCGCCGGCGCCCAGCCTCTCCGCCGTCCTGGCCCATTCTACAGCGTCGATTCCCACATCAATCCGGCCTCCGTTTTTATATATATTCCAGCCCGAACCATCCGCCCTTTTTTTCGCATCTATGGCCACAACCACACACTGGCTGCCAAATTTATCCGCAGCGTCACTGATCAGCCGGGGTTCGTTAATCGCCGATGAATTCACTGACACCTTATCGGCTCCCGCTCTCAATATCGCCCGGAAATCATCTACGGTACGGATGCCCCCGCCTACCGTAAACGGAATAAACACACATTCCGCCACTTTTCTGACCATGTCAGTCACAGTCTCCCTCGCGTCCGATGAAGCGGTAATATCCAGAAAAACCAGTTCGTCAGCTCCTGCTTTGTCGTACGCTTTCGCGATTTCCACCGGGTCGCCCGCGTCTTTAAGATCTACAAAATTTACGCCTTTTACGACTCTGCCCGCATTTACATCCAGACACGGAATAATCCTTTTTGTAAACATAACTGTGTCTCTCCTTTCACAGCGGCCTTCTCCGGCCGTCCTGTATCTTTCTACAGCTCCACAAAATTTTTCAGAATCTTAAGGCCTACGTCGCTGCTTTTTTCCGGATGGAACTGGCACGCAAATACATTGTCCTTCTCTACGGAAGCATGGATATGTACGCCGTACTCTGTGGACGCTTTCACGATGGCCTCGTCTTCCGCCTTCAGATAATAGGAATGTACAAAATATACATACGCGTTTTCCTCAATTCCCCGGAACAGTTTTCCATTATTTTCAAGATGCAGGGAATTCCAGCCCATGTGAGGAATCTTCAGCCCTTCTCTGTCCGGGATGCGCAGGATCTCACCTCTGAGTATGCCCAGGCCTTCCACTCCCGGCGCTTCATCACTCCGCTCAAATAAAAGCTGCAGTCCGAGACAGATTCCGAGAAACGGCGTTCCTTTCTCCGCCACTTTATGAAGGATTCCGTCCAGCCCCGTGCTTCTGAGCCTTCCCATCGCGTCGCCGAAGGCTCCTACTCCGGGGAGAATTACTTTATCCGCATTCAGAATTTTTTCTCCGTCCCCGGTTACAAGTGCATCCTGCCCCAGAAATTTCAGCGCTTTCTCAACGCTCTTAATATTGCCCGCGTCATAATCAACAATCGCTATCATACTTTGTCCCTCCTTTGCGCGCTCACAGTTCTTTCCTTTTATTTTTTACCCGCCCCCGTATT
>CALWKB010000034.1 GCA_944381125.1 uncultured Mediterraneibacter sp.
AAAAAAACACATAAAAAATGCCTGAGGATGACACAATAATACTGTACCAAATAAACAGGAGGGAATACTCATGGCAAAGAACTACACAAATACAAACAACTCAGGCAGAAATGCAAACAGAAATTCGGCGTCAGACAGTAATGCTTATTCATCTTACGCTGACGGACAGAACAAAAACAAAAACGCCGGCAGAAATTCTGTGAAGAGCAGCAAAAACTGCGGGGAAAATAAAGACGCCGGCAGCGAGAACAGCAGATACTAGCCGATAATGCGGGAGAAACGCGACGCGGGCAGAGTAAAGTTGAACTTTACTCTGCCTTTGTTTTATAGTAATATGAAACCAGACAAAAAATGAGGATGGAAGAAATATATGCAGACAATGGAGTGGATCGCGCCCTGTCATTTCGGGCTTGAATCAGTCCTGAAAAGAGAGATACAGGATCTCGGATATGAGATTTCCCAGGTGGAAGACGGACGGGTTACGTTCCGGGGCGGCACAGACGCCGCCTGCAGGGCAAATATTTTTCTGCGGACTGCGGAACGTGTGCTTCTGAAGGCGGGCTCTTTCCGGGCAGTGACCTTTGAAGAGCTGTTTCAGAATACAAAAGATATACCGTGGGAAAGATATATTCCGCGGAACGGGAAGTTCTGGGTGACAAAAGCAGCGTCGGTAAAAAGCAGGCTCTTCAGCCCGTCAGATATTCAGTCTGTCATGAAAAAGGCCATGGTGGAGAGACTGAAATCATGTTATCATACGGAATGGTTTCAGGAGGACGGGGCTTCTTATCCGGTCAGAGTATTCTTAATGAAAGATATCGTTACGGTCGGAATTGATACGACAGGAGTGTCGCTTCATAAGAGAGGATACAGGCCGGCCGCGGGTAAAGCGCCGATCGCGGAAAATCTGGCGGCAGCCCTGATCATGCTGACTCCATGGAAAAGAGACAGGATTCTTGTGGATCCGTTCTGCGGGAGCGGAACCATTCCCATAGAGGCCGCGATGATGGCGGCCAATATCGCTCCGGGGATGAACCGGGAGTTTACGGCCGAAGAATGGACGAATCTGATTGACAGAAAATACTGGTATGAAGCGGTCAATGAGGCCCACGATCTGATAGATACGGATATAGATACAGATATACAGGGATATGATATAGACGGCAATGTGCTGAAAACAGCAAGAAAAAATGCCGCGGACGCGGGCGTGGACCATCTGATCCACTTTCAGCAGAGGGAAGTAAGCAGGCTGAGCCATCCGGGAAAATACGGATTCATCATAACAAATCCGCCGTATGGGGAGAGGCTTGAGGAAAAAGAGGCGCTTCCGAAACTGTACCGCGAGTTTGGCGAAAGCTTCCGCAGACTTGACACATGGTCCGCCTACATGATCACAAGCTATGACGACGCGGAGAGATATTTCGGGAGAAAGGCGGACAGAAATAGAAAAATATACAACGGGATGCTCAGGACCTATTTCTATCAGTTTACAGGTCCGAAGCCTCCGAAACAGAAAAGATAGAAGGTGCACGGGATGAAAAGAAGAATAGTATTTGCCACCGGAAATGAAAATAAAATGAAAGAAATCCGTATGATTCTGGCGGATCTGGGGATGGAGATTGTATCCATGAAAGAAGCCGGGGTGAATGAAGAGATTACGGAAGACGGAATGAGTTTTGAAGAAAACGCGGAGATTAAGGCGAGAACCGTCTCAAGAGTACTGACGAACGACATAGTTCTCGCGGATGATTCCGGCCTGGAAATAGATTATCTGGACAAGGCTCCCGGAATCTATTCCGCAAGATTTGCCGGAGAGGACACTTCTTACGATATCAAGAACAGGATTCTGCTCGACCGGCTGGAAGGCGTGCCGGATGAGAAGCGGACCGCGCGCTTCGTATGCGCTGTCGCAGCGGTGTTCCCCGACGGGACGTCCCGCACGGCGCGCGAGACGATAGAAGGCCGGATTGCGTGGGAAATCGCGGGAGACAATGGGTTTGGCTATGATCCGATTTTTTATGTGCCCGAGTACGGATGCACAACGGCGCAGATGGATCCGGAGCAGAAGAATCTGCTCAGCCATCGGGGGAAGGCCCTGCGGGCGATGAAAAAGATTCTGGAGGATAAACTTAGAGAGGAATAAAGTTATGAGAGTGCTGATTGTCAGCGATACGCATGGCAGAAAGTGGGGGCTGGACTCTGCGCTGGAGGAAGCGGGAGACATTGACATGCTGATTCATCTGGGGGATGTTGAAGGCGACGAAGCATATATTGACGCGGCTGTGGACTGTGAGAAGCATGTTATCAGGGGAAACAATGATTTTTTCTCGGATCTTCCGAAAGAAGAAGAATTTTATATCGGCGGCCGCAAAGTGTTTATTACACACGGGCACGCGTATTATGTGTCCCTTGATCCGGAGTATATCCGCGAGGAGGGGAAGGCGAGAGGCGTGGATATCGTAATGTTCGGACATACGCACCGCCCCTATTATGAGGATGATAACGGCATCATTATCCTGAATCCGGGCAGTCTGTCCTTTCCGAGACAGGAAGGGAGAAAGCCCAGTTATATGATTATGGAGACGGATGAAAACGGCGGTCTGCATTTTGAACAAAGATATCTGGAACGGAAATCTCAGGACAAAAACTTGCAAAATTAAAATAAAAAATGTTGACAATGCAAATATCATATAATATAATAATCCATGCGCTACGGGTTAGACAGGAAACGTAGAGAAGCACCGGGGTGTGGCTCAGCTTGGCTAGAGCGCCTGGTTTGGGACCAGGAGGTCGCAGGTTCGAATCCTGTCACCCCGATCTGTGCGGGTGTAGTTCAATGGTAGAACACCAGCCTTCCAAGCTGGATACGTGGGTTCGATTCCCATCACCCGCTTTCTCATATCAGAACGAAAGGAAAGCTTTTGCTGGTATGAGGGGCCTTTGAAAAAGGGGATATTGATATGAGTCTGTAGCTCAGCTGGATAGAGCAACGGCCTTCTAAGCCGTAGGTCGAGGGTTCGAATCCCCCCAGGCTCGTTATGGTGGGTATGGTGCAGTTGGTTAGCGCGCCAGATTGTGGTTCTGG
>CALWKB010000035.1 GCA_944381125.1 uncultured Mediterraneibacter sp.
ATATATTATACTATGCTTTGTAGGAAGGTTACTTTCTACAACCCCTTATTAATTATTTATACTCCCCTCAAAAGACCGATGGCTCCCCCATCGGTCTTTTACCGTTTCACTGTTATCTTCAACGCGCTTCTAGTTTTCTCTTGACTCCCACTTCCGGTAAATCGCTTCCAGCGCGTCAACTGTTCCGTCTATTCCAAGCAGACTTACGTTAAACATCATGGAATTCGCCTCTATGCTTCCCCATTCTCTTCCTGTCCTCGTCTCATAGTAGACTTTTCTTTCCCTGTCTGTCTTTTTAATCTTATCTCTGGCCTGCTTTTCTTCCAGATTATAAAGCTTCATTATTCTTCTGGTCCGGTCGTCTTTATACGCGTATATAAATGTATTAATGCAGTTAGAGTAATCGCCCAGCACAAAATCCGCGCAGCGACCCACAAATATGCCCGGTCCCTGCTCCGCAAGCTTCCGGATGATCGCGGACTGTTTTTCAAATACTTTATCACTTAACGGCCGGCCGGCTTCATCACTTGTTACAAACGCCCGATACTCCGTACTGCTGGCCGCATACGCGGACAGAAATCTTCCCAGAACCGTCTCGTCCACCTTTGTGGCGTCCTCATTGCTGATACGCAGTTCCTGAGCCGCCATATGAATCAGGTTGTGATCATAGAGGGGAATATCCAGTCTTTCCGCAAGGCGGTTTCCCACCTCATGGCCTCCGCTTCCGAACTGTCTGCCTATCGTTATAATTATGTGCTTCATCATATCTGTCACTCCTCTCTGCAAACATGCGCTAATCTTCCCCGCTGTCCGCCGCGGACGGCAGAGACTGCTGTTTTGCCTCTAGGAACAGTATACCATTAAAGCGTCTTCCCGGACA
Source organism: uncultured Mediterraneibacter sp. (assembly GCA_944381125.1). Taxonomy (GTDB): domain Bacteria; phylum Bacillota; class Clostridia; order Lachnospirales; family Lachnospiraceae; genus Mediterraneibacter. Next base: position 881 of record CALWKB010000035.1, read on the forward strand.
GAAAATTTTTCCGTTTTTTTTACATATTTCCGCATTTTTTTATCTTTATGTATATTGTCGTCCTCTTCCCCTTCTTCCTCCTATAATCGTCAGATAATTTTGGGACGTCATAATATAAACGACAATATAAAACAGCGCAAATACAAGATAGCACGCCGCAGTTACGCATATCAGGAGCGTCGTATTTGTAAACGCCAGCAGCTTCAGGATTCTGCGAATAATCGGAAAGGCAAACCCGGTGTGCACTCCGGCCGCTATAAGCGGCAGGAAAAACACGGTCAGCACCTGAGAGTTGACGCTTCTTCGCACTTCTTTTTCAGTCATGCCTATTTTCATCAGAATAGCAAAGCGCTCCTGATCCTCATAGCCTTCCGAAATCTGTTTATAATAGATTATAATTACCATGCCTGCGATAAATACTATTCCGAGAATAATCCCCAGGAAGAAAAGTCCTCCGAACATTCCGATGAACCATGAACGTTCCCTCTCTCTTCCTTCCAGACTGATTCTCTGGGAAAAATCCGCATTTTCATTCTGCTCCCGGCAAAAACGGTCATAAATATCATCCGTTATCTCAATCTGCTCTTCAGCGGAACAATTCAGATCAAATCCGTAATACTGTTCTATTTCACTCGCCGCGGCCTGATAGAATGTTTTCTGAATCTCATACATCTCTTTGAGTGTATCGCCGTCCGGCACAAACAGATATACGGACGGCGCCATAGATGCCGCGTCCGCCCCGTAAGGGCTGAAATCGTTTATCACCTTCCTGACTTTCCATGTATCGCCGCCTTCTATTGTAACAGTTTCAAAATTGTATTCTTTTTCATTTTTCGGCATGCAGATCATTACTTCGTCTTTTCCCAGAGTCTCGTTTCCGCCTTTAATCCTGTTGTAATCATCAATTGTAATCACATACAACTGACGAAGGCTTCCCGTATCTTCTATTGAAAGTCCGTTCATATCTGAAATGTCAAACAATATCTGATCTTTTTTCTGAAAACAGGACGTCTCCATCATTGCATATTCGATTACATTTTCTTTTTCCGCTCCATGCTCCTCCACCGTCCGGTTCATTATCTCCTTTGCCAGATCCGCCTGTTTCTGATCTTCGGTATAAATCTCCGCAACAATTTCCCTCGGATACCGGTTGTGCAGCATATCCTCCATGCCAAGCCACAGACACATAACGCCCGATACCATAACAAGCACCATGGTAGAAAGAATACATATGGAGGCGAGGCCGGCTCCATTTCTCTTCATGCGGTAGATCATTGATGACAATGACACAAAATGGCTGGTCCGGTAATAATAGCTTTTATTTTTCTGCAGCATTCTCCCGAATGTGACAGAGCCTGCGATAAATAAAAGGTACGTCGCCGCGATCACCATTATAACGGCAATGAAAAACCACATCATCGCCGTAATCGGCTCTTCGACAGTCACCGCCAGATAATAGGCGTAAATGAGAAGCGCGATTCCCGCCAGCGCAAAAGCCCAGTTGGCTTTGGGCGGTTTTTCTCCCACTCTGTCGCTTCTCAGCATTTCCACCGGGCGGGACCGCCACAGAAATATAAGCATCCTCACCATAATCAATGCGAATATAAGAATAAAAAGAAAAACAGTCGACACGACGGCTCTGGGATCAATTTCCATGTTAAAGCGGATCTGCTCTGCCAGAAGTTTTGTAATCGCCAGTTCGCCCAGTTTTGAAAAAAGCATGCCAAGCATAAGTCCGCCCGCGATGGAAACCGCCGCAGCCAGAAGACTTTCGCAGATCATTATTTTCACAAGATTTCGCTTTCCCATCCCGAGGATATAGTAGAGGCCGAATTCCTTCTGCCGCCTGCGTACAAGAAAAGAATTCGTATAGTACAGAAAAATCATGGAAAATACCGCAATTACGCCGACGCCCATCCGGAGCATCTGCTGCACCGCTTCTCCTCCCCGCATTTCCTGAAGCGTGCTGCTCCCGCATAAAAACGACACAATATAGTACATCATTACCATACAGATGCAGGTCAGCAGATAGGGGAAATATGTTTTCCGGTTCTTTGATATGCCTGTGGCGGCCAGTTTAAAATAAAATATCCCTCTCATCTTCTCTCACCGCCCGTCGCCAGTATAGTAAGTGTGGCGGATATTTTCTGATAAAACTGTTCATCCGTCATCTCTCCTCTGTAAAGCTGATGATATACTTCACCGTCCCTGATAAAAAGCACCCTGCCGGACCGGCTGGCCGCCTTGACCGAATGAGTCACCATCAGTATGGTCTGCCCTCTCCGGTTAATCCTTGCAAAAAGCGACAGAAGTTCGTCTGTGGATCTGGAATCCAGCGCCCCCGTCGGCTCATCCGCGAAAATCAGCCTGGGATTCGTAATTACGGCGCGGGCGACCGCCGCCCTCTGCTTCTGTCCGCCCGACACCTCATACGGATATTTATCCAGAAGGTTCCGTATCCCCAGTTCCGTCGCGGTGGAATAAAGCTTTTTTTCCATTTCTCTGTACGGCTCGCCCTTCAGGACAAGAGGGAGCAGAATATTGTCCTTCAGATTAAATGTATCCAGCAGATTAAAGTCCTGAAACACAAATCCCAGATTATCTCTGCGGAATTCAGAAATATACTTGTCTTTTACGGAAGACAGCGCCCTGCCGTCCAGATAAACATCCCCTTCCGTCGGGCGGTCAAGCGCCGCCATGATATTAATCAGCGTCGTCTTCCCGGATCCGCTTTCTCCCATAATCGCCACGTATTCGCCTTCATCCACGGAAAAATTCACGCAGGACAGCGCCTGCACCTGGTTTCCTCCAAACCTGGTTCTGTATATTTTTTTCAGATTTCTCACTTCTAAAACAGCCATATAAGAGGCCTCCTTTCATATGTCCTGGAAAAAAGTATAACAGGGCGCCCGGAGTGCCGACATCTGTTTCTGTGACATTCCGGGCGCCCTTTGTGACATTTTCGTAAGGCGCTTATTCCGCCTGGAAAGGATAGGAGGCAAGATCTATCGTAAATCTGCTTCCCTTTCCCGGCGCAGACCGGGCCGAAATTGCATGGCCCAGTCTGTCCGCTGCTGTTCTGCAGAGATACAGGCCGATTCCGGTAGACTTTTTATCCTGTCTTCCGTTATATCCTGTATATCCCTTTTCAAAGATCCGGGGCAGATCCTCCGGCGCAATGCCGATCCCGGTATCCGCCACCGTCAGGCGCTTTCTGTCATCCACCTCTATCGTCACCGTGCCCTGCGCCGTATATTTCACCGCGTTTGAAAGAAGCTGTTCGATAATAAAAGAGAGCCACTTTTCATCTGTTATCACTTTTTCATCCGTGCCGTTATAAATCAGCCGGATCTTTTTCCGGATAAACTGACCCGCATACTTGCGCACGGCCTTTCTTATGATTTCATCCAGGTCGTATTCCTGAATAAGCAGGTCGGATCCGCCCTCGCCCAGCCTTGTATAGCAAAGAGCCATATCTACATACTGTTCCACGCGGAAAAGTTCTGACCGCAGTTCGCGGTTTTCCTGTGTGTCCTCCCTCTGGAGAAGCACCTGCATTACAGCGATCGGCGCCTTAATCTGATGGACCCATCTGGCATAATAATCCTGCATGTCCCTCCCCGCCAGATCATGATTTTCCTTTTCTTTTCTGTTTCTTTCATTTAAAAGTTCTATAATCTTCTGATAATCTTCTTCTATAAGATCCCGGGCCGGCGGCAGACATTCCATGTCAGCATCGCCATACCCGGCTGTCCTGCTCAGTTCCAGATGCCGCTTTTTCATGCGGATATATCCGACCAGCACAAACACAGCCGCAAGACACAGGCAGATTGTCAGCGGATACCAGACAGCCTGCATATCAATGCCGTACAGAAAAAAGATAACCGCAAAGACGCCCGCGCACAATAGGGCGCAGAAAATCACGTTTTTTCTGCTGTTAAGATATCCGGCAAAACCTTTCATGCCTTTCCTCCGTTCCCCGTGTTACGGGATTCTCCGTCAGGCGACGTATAATCTGTTTCCAGCAGATATCCGCCGCCCACTTTAGTAGTGATAAAATTCTCCAGTCCGGCATGCTCCAGCTTGCGCCGTAGTCTGCCGATATTGACGGTCAGCGTGTTTTCTTCAATGTAGTTATCTGTCTCCCACAATTTTGTCATCAGTGTGTCCCGGCTTACAAGACGGCCTTTGTTTTCCATCAGCGTCTGAAGTATCCGAAATTCATTTTTCGTCAGACTGATTTTTTTCCCTTCATATGTCAGGGACGTGTCATACAGATTCAGAATCGCGCCCCGGTGTTCGAGCACCGGAACCTTTCCCGCCAGATCATAAGTGCGCCGCAGCACAGCCTGTACTTTTGCCGTCAGCACGTTCAAATCAAAAGGCTTCGCCACAAAATCATCGCCGCCCATATTCACCGCCATAATAATATTCATATTATCCGCGGCGGAAGAAATAAATATGATGGGCACATCCGAAATTTTCCGGATTTCGCCGCACCAGTAATATCCGTTAAAAAAAGGAAGCGTAATGTCCATAAGAACCAGATGCG
>CALWKB010000036.1 GCA_944381125.1 uncultured Mediterraneibacter sp.
GTCATAAAGATCAGAATATAAGCTATATTATCTTTCAAGGTTCTGAGATAAAGAGCAAACAGAACAAATCCGATACTCTGAATCATGACTTTGAATTTTTTATCTTCAAGTTTTCCCATTTTAAATAAACAATAGCGAATTGCTATTACTGCCGGAGAAAACACAACTGCTATAATAGTCAGCAACAGGGCCTGCTTATGCCCGGCGAATTTTTTTAATATATTTCTCTCTTTATTATCAATTTCCAGACATTGGTACAAAAGACTTAATGACGCCTCATCCGGTACGCTTTTTCCCAGCTCCCATTTTGAAATAGTCTGCCTGGTAACATATACAGAATCCGCCAGTTCCTGCTGCGTCATTCCTTTCTTTATTCTTGCCTCTTTTATTATTTCTGAAATTTCCATATATCCTCCACTATCTGCCGTCAGTATTCAGGACGCTGCTGACAGCAATAAACGCTCCAATACATAATATTATAACAAAACCCGTATCCCATTTCCGCTCAAACAGAACTCCATATATACATATAAAAGCAAAAACAGTAAAGGAAATCCACCTGAACACTCTGGGATAACGATCCGATAGTTTTATAATGTACATTGCAGCCGGCACCAGTAACAAGCCTGCTATCCCGAATAATCCAATGACAGCAGTCCAAAAGATATACTTCTTGTTTTTTCCCTTAGATTTCATCATAATTAAGACCTCCTTTATTTTATGCTTTCATTTTAGGAGGTCTGTCTGCTAAAGTCACGCAACGGGCACTGTAGTGAGCGCAACAGTTACGTTATATCTTAATTATTACGATTTTTTGTGCAGCTTTTTCAAGTTCATCTCCTTACTCGAATGTAATAACACCAGATTTGCTTTAATGTACTGATATCATATAGTTCTGCTGCCAAAACATTGCCGCTTTGTCATATATGTTCCAATACAGCAGCTTTCGCTATTTTGAATGAACTGCGTCATTCTTAGAAAGAAGGTAAACACAGTACTGATTCATACTAATCCCCTCTCTTTTAGAATGCTCAGCAAGAGACCGGTGCAGACTCCGGGGAATTCTTAGTTTAAATTGTCCGGAATAATCTTCTAAATTATCCGGTTCATGTATCTCAATTCCTTCTTCCAGTGCAGCTTCAATCCATGCCTTCTTTGCGTCTGCTGCATTTACAACCGCAGCTTCAATCGTTTCTCCACAGGTAATACAGCCCGGCAGATCAGGATAAGAAACCACATATCCGCCTTCGTCTTTATCTTCTACGATTTCCATTCGATAAGACATCTTCATATAATCATTCAGCGTCTTCATCATTTCTCGCCTCACTTTCTACAACCTGTCTCACAAGTTCCACATAAACCTTTTTAATTGGTTCATGTTTTGGTATCGTAATTGGCTAGCATCCAGATATTCGAAATGTATAATGACTGCTCCCACTTCTCGGAGCATTCATCTTATAACCGTAACTCTCCAATACTTTCCGCAGCTCATCAAACCGGAGATCTTTTGATAAAGAGCTGATACGCATCAATAGTTTATCCCATTTTGACATTTGAATACCTCTTGTTTATATTATACATGGTATCATATTTGGTGTCAACAATACGTGTGATAATTTATCTGTACTGGCAACAAAAATCTTTTTAAAACTACAAACATATGCAATATATTAAATGGCAGATACCCGTAGAATATCTGCCATTTGATGTAATCTGTGTAAAAATGCAATTATTCGAACTCCTCAGCGGATAAATTGAACTGGCTGTCATTCTCTATTTCTAATAGATTTATTATACTATATTCCTCGAAAAATGGTCTCGTATTTATGACCATCAAATTTTTTAGAGCCAAAATAGAGCCATGAAACGTTGTCATTTTCGCCTCATCTATCTACCCACATGAGGTTTATTAATACCATGTTGAAGGCATAGACCATTACCAATTAATAAGCAAAAATATTTTCTATTCCCAAATCTGTAACCTTTTTATAACATGGTACAAATTCAAAACATTTTTCTGCCACTTCTTCTAATCCCCTCTTCACAAGCTCTATATATAACTCATTCCATAAACGATACAGAAACTTCACATCATTAATTGCATATTCTTTTTGACTATCACTCAACACGCTCTTTGACCAATCGGATAATTGTTCTGATTTATTTATCTCAACATTTAAATATTCTTTTAACAATGGTTTTAACGAATTATTATGTTCTAAGCCGTTTACTATTTTTGAAGCAATCTTAGTACATACTATTTTTCCGAAGTCATTCATATTTAAATTTTTCATTAAAAATGACACATCGAAAACAGCATTATGAAAAATTTTAGTTACTTTATCTGAATATAGAACCTCTATCAGATTAGCGTAATCTTGATATTCATCAAATTTAATAATTACGCTATATTCTTCACAAAAAAGCTGTATTGTACACAGCTTATCATTCAAATAGTTCAAACCTGTAGTTTCAGTATCAACACACACATACCCCTGTTCAAAGAAGTATTCCTTTTCTTTTATTGATAAATCATTTTTCTTTTCAATTATTTGCATCATTGTCCTCCACAAATTCCACTTTTACCGCTTCTTTAATAATCGTTTCAATTTCTTTTAAATAGACATGATATAATCCTTTTTCACCATTGTTTTGAAAAACAGTGTACGGTAAATACACACTTTTTTCCCTTGAATTTTTGGCATTTACAACTATTATTTTGTCATCTATTCTATATAGGGAATTCGTCGGTTGTCCATTAAAATAATATAGTTCTACACTCCCACAGTGCTTATTCTTGTAAGTACTACTTTTCTTTTTTAAGCAAGCTTTCCTCTTTTCTTCTACGTCATAGTAAAGGGATCTCCATGTCGCCGTTACTTCGTTAATCAGATCAACCAAATGTCCTTCCGCATATCCGTAGTGCTTTTCTAATGCCGGAACAAACGGAGACTCTGGATTTAATAAAACAACGCGTAAGTGGCACTCTTTATTCATTACTGTGTTTTTTATAAAATCGAAATTATTTGTAGTCCATGTTCTTGCATAATTATGCACAATATCAATGTTTGATGTTGCATTTTCAAACTGTCCTTTGTAGTCTATATTAGTTAAAACTGAATCTATTTTTATCAATCCTGTATTCCAAACTTCTTCTACACGAGCAGTAAGAGAATTAACTTTATTCCATGCCCTATCATAAGATTTCTGCATATCACTGAACCTTCTGGAAAGATTAAGGTATGCCCTATAAACTGATCGCAACACTGTCGCAATCTTCATAAACCAACGACATTTCCCAACTGATTGAGGCGTGTTTCATTGACTTCCTATATTTTCCCGTTACCACTTTTAAATTTGATCTTGAATTATAATTTTTATTAAATCCTCTTGACTCTCACGCTACGTAATACTATATTCTTTTCTCAAGAAATAACAGATGTGGGCGCTCATTCCTGTTTTTTCCTGTACTGAGAGGAGCTGTTTTGATGAAAAGTATAAGTCAGGTTGCAAAGCTGACTGGCTTCAGCATACGGGCACTTCAATACTATGATGAAATCGGGCTACTGAAACCAAGTGAACTCACTGCAGCCGGTTATCGAATGTATGACGATAACGCATTGCAGACCTTACAACAAATCTTATTTTTTAAAGAGCTGGGATTTCCACTAAAAGAAATAAAAGAGATTTTAGAGAAACCATATTTTGACAGAATCTCTGCTTTTAAAAAGCAAAAAGAATTGTTCCTGCTGAAACGGGATCGGCTTGACCGGCTTATACAGCTTCTCGAACGTCTTGAGAAAGGAGAACAATGTATGAGCTTTAAAGAATTTGACCTGTCTGATTACATCAACGCTTTGGAGGATTTCAAATCCAATCAGACTGAAACTGTCATTCAGCACTGGGGAAGCATTGAAAATTTTGATATGTTCATCCAGAAAATCAGAGATGATGAAGAACATGTGGCAAAACTCGCCATCCAGCAGTTTGGCAGCATTGAAAAATATACCGAAGAAATGAAGCATAATCTGGAGCATTTTCCCGAAATAATGGAGGAATGGTATTCACAGATGCCGGAAAAAATGCGGACAGAAGATAAATTTCTTAAACTGGCTTCTCACAAAGGAGAAGATGTGGCTTCGGAATCGGTGCAAAGCATTGTGGCGGAGATTGTAGCCGTCGCTCAGCTCGGCACTTCCAAGTTACTGTTAGGCAATGTAGAAAATCACTGCAGAATAATAATTGACACTTATTCCAACGATTATTTAAGTAAAGTATTTGACACTAAATACGGTGATGGAAGCAGTGAATATATCATCAAAGCCTTCCGCTATTATTCTGAGCATAACTGCATAGCAAATAATTAGAGTCATTTTAGAGCCAAAGGACATACAGCAACCCCGGAAATGCCCATTTATCAGCATTTCCGGGGTTCTTTCCTCTACTCCAGTTCTATCGTCCCCGGGGGTTTACTTGTCAGGTCATAGAATACCCTGTTCACCCCTTTGACTTCATTGATGATCCTGCTCATGACTTTCTGCAGCACATCGAACGGGATCTCCGCCGCCTCTGCGGTCATGAAATCGATCGTCTTCACCGCGCGCAGCGCCACGGCATAATCATATGTACGCTCGTCGCCCATAACGCCCACGGAGCGCATGTTGGTCAGCGCCGCAAAGTACTGGTTGATCTCCCGGTTAAGTCCGGCTTTCGCGATCTCTTCTCTGTAGATCGCATCGGCGTCCTGAACGATGCGGACTTTATCCGCCGTCACTTCGCCGACGATGCGCACGCCCAGTCCCGGTCCCGGGAACGGCTGACGGAATACCAGCTCCTCCGGGATGCCCAGTTCCAGACCGGCTTTGCGGACCTCATCTTTGAAAAGGTCGCGCAGCGGCTCGATGATTTCTTTGAAATCCACGAAATCCGGGAGTCCGCCCACGTTGTGGTGGGACTTGATCACCGCAGATTCACCGCCCAGGCCGCTCTCTACCACGTCTGGGTAAATGGTGCCCTGCGCCAGGAAGTCCACAGCTCCGATTTTCTTCGCCTCTTCCTCAAACACACGGATGAATTCCTCACCAATGATCTTGCGTTTCTGCTCCGGCTCCTCTACGCCGGCCAGTTTGCTGTAATATCTCTCCTGCGCGTTAACGCGGACAAAGTTCAGGTCGAAATCTCCTTCCGGTCCGAACACCGCTTCCACCTCGTCGCCTTCATTTTTGCGGAGCAGGCCGTGATCCACGAAGACGCAGGTCAGCTGCTTCCCGATCGCTTTCGAAAGCAGGCCTGCTGCCACAGAAGAATCCACGCCGCCGGACAGCGCCAGCAGCACCTTTCCGTCGCCCACTTTTTCGCGGATCTCGCGGATCGAATTTTCCACGAAGGAATCCATTCTCCAGTCGCCGCTGCAGCCGCAGATATTGCGAACGAAATTGTAAAGCATCTTCGATCCTTCCGCCGTATGGAGCACTTCCGGATGAAACTGGATCGCGTAAAGCTTCTCCGCCTCATTTTCCGCAGCCGCCACCGGACAGTCCGCCGTGTGCGCGGAGATCTCGAATCCCGGCGCCACCTGCGCAATATAATCTAAATTGCTCATCCAGCAGATCGTCGGCGTCGATACATTTTCAAAAATCTTCGAGCCGGTCTTGTCGATCAACACTTCCGTCTTGCCGTACTCGCGGACGTCCGCCTTCTTCACCTCGCCGCCCAGCACATGCATCATCAGCTGCGCGCCGTAGCAGAGCCCCAGCACCGGGATGCCCAGCTTAAAGAGCTCATCCGTATAGGTCGGCGAATCCGGCAGGTAGCAGCTGTTCGGGCCGCCGGTAAGGATGATGCCCTTCGGATTCATTTCTCTGATCTTTTCAATATCAATTTTGTAAGAATAAATCTCACAGTACACATTACATTCCCTGACGCGTCTGGCAACCAGCTGATTATACTGGCCGCCGAAGTCAAGAACAATTACTAATTCGTTCTTCAAGTCTTTCCTCCTGATTATGTGCCCCGGACGGCACGTTTTTTCCCGTAAACAATTATAGTAGAGGCGGCTCTTTTTTACAAGCACTTCATTTTCAGACTTTTACTGCCGGCGTCAGATTTTCTGCTGATCTTCCTCATTGCAGGGGATCCGCTTCAGAAGTTCCTCTGCCGCTTCCGCCGGAAAATCTTCCGACGGCGGATTATCCGCCAGGTCGCGCAGCAGTCTTTCCGCGTTCGCGCTTTGCGGAAGCATGTAGCCGGACTCGCGCAGCAGGTCTTCGCTGACAAGGCGGATTGATTTTGCAAACGCGGTCATCAGCCGGTAAAGGCCGTCGCTTCCTGCAGACTGTGCAAGCTGAAGTGCTGTCTTCTCCTGGCGCGCTTTATTTTTTGCCAGTGCAAATGCCGGCTCTGTCACCTTTTCAGCCTTTTTCTGCTGCGGCGGATATTCCACAGGCACCATGGAAATCGCCCCGCCGGGGCAGGCTTGTGCGCATACTCCGCACCCGAGACATTTCTCCACGTCAATTATACTGTTCTCCGTATCTGAAGCGCCTGTGGGACAGACGTACAGGCAGAGACAATCCTTTGTACACAGACGAAGATTTCTTACAGCGATCTGTTTCATGCGGAAACCCTCCTTTCCACTTTTTCAAACTTCCAGTCGGGCACCTTGCATACCGGACACAGTTCCGGCGGCTGATCTCCCACATAGACAAACCCGCAGATCGTGCAGACCCAGATCTGTGTGTTTTTCAGGAAGTTTTCTCCCTCCCTCTCATACCTCATAAGAAGGGAATTCAGGATGCTTGTCACCTTCTCGCCCCAGACGCAGATGCGGAGTGTTCCTCTGTCTCCCGCTTCTTCCGCGGCGGTTCGAAGGTCCGGATATCCCTGCTGCAGATCATTTTTGATCAGACCGCTCAGCAGTTCCATATCCGCTTCCGGTTCGTCCGGCACTGCGGCCGCGAAGTAACCGGCAATCCGGCGGTACAGTTCCGCCTCCTTATTTTTATACTGTTTTTCACAGCCTCTTGCCAGATTGGAGCAGATCGCGGAGATCTCTCCTGCCGACAGTTTCTTCATATCCCCGTCATGCAGTACAGGCTCTGACCGCTGTGTTTTTTCTCCGGATTCTTTCCCGGCGTCCGGAGCCGTACGCGGCTCGCCCTGCGCCCTGAAAGCGCTTTTTCCCGCGCCGCACCATGGACATGTCCAGGAATCCTGCAGTGAATCAAAAGATTTTCCTTCTTTTAATTCATCATAAACATACCCGCAGATGGAACAGACATACTTCATACTCATTCTCCTTTCTCTTTGTATTTTCTGCATCTTTTTCTTTGTCAGATATTGTTTTCAGAATTATTATAAATTCATTATATGTATTCAGACACGCGCAGTCAACAGGCAGCTTCGCTCACAAATCACCGATAAAAAAAGAACCCTGCATATGATTTGTCATGCAGGATTCGTACTTTCGTTTTCTTTTCAGGAGCCGCTCCGCAGTAATATTCGCGGAATTCATATCACTCAGCTGATACGGCAGTCTTCCGGCGCCGGAACACTCTCTGAAAACGTATTTTATTTGTTCCGGGAAATAAACGGACTTCAGTTTTTTAGAATTATGCCGCAAATTTTGCAAGCTTTGTCTGAAGTTCTTCACAGTTTTCTCCGTGTACTTTCAGCTCCAGTGTACTGTTAAGTCCAAGATGCATAATTCCAAGCAGTGATTTTGCGTCTACCACAACTCTTCCTCTTTTGACATCAACATCATACTCATATCTGGAAACTGTATTTACAAATTCAACAATCTCATCCGGAGTTTTGAACGTAAGTTTCATTCCGCTCATTATTCATCTCACCTCTTTTACGTATCACTGTAGTCGATTTCACCGCGCCGCCGGCGCGGTTTTCTCTGGTTCAGCCATGAACCAGGCGCAGCGTCAGTGTACAGGGGGACGATATCGTCCCCCTGTGCACTGACGCTATCATACCACAATTTTCCAGTTAAAAAAGGATGAAATTTTTTTAATAGGTGGAATTTTTTAATGGACTGACTTCCTGTATTCTGTCGGAAGCACGCCCACTTCCTCTTTAAACACCCGGCTCATATATTTCGGATCCGCGTATCCGGTAAGCTCCGCTATCTGATTCAGCTTCAGCCTTGTGTTTACGAGAAGGCCTTTAATCCTCTCAATCCTGTAATTTCTTACCGTCTCTGCAAATCCTGTCCCGGTTTCTTTTTTAAACTGAGAGCTTAAATATTCTTCGGATACAAACAGACGGGCGGCGATCTCTTCAAGAGTTACACCCTGATCATAATATTTTCTGACAAGCTCAACCGCTTTCCGGATCAGCGGACTGTATTTCTCATCTCCCGCTTCTGTAAACGCGTCAAAATTCAGCACACTGAAAAATTCTTCCATAGCGGTCCTGATCTGCCCCCAGCTCATCGCCGCCGTAATTTCCTGCATACATCTCTGTATCCGGAGTTCCGAATCAATCTCATGATGCGTTTTATACGCGTTCAGCGCCGAAAGGCTGAACCGGATCAGAAATTCCTTCATGGCCTGCGGGCTGTAAGGACGGCTTCTCAGCATAGCGTAAATTCTGTAGTAGCATTTTTTAATCTCCTCGCCCTGCGACTCCATCACGGCGCGCCGCACCTGTTTCTCAAGCTCCGCCGGATACAGGACCGGTACGCACTCCAGTCTTTCCACATCTTTCCTCCGGATCAGTTCGCCGCGGTCAAACAAAAGATTCCATTCCCGCAGACGCTCAATCTCCCGCAGGCCGTCCGGCAGCCCTGCGGCGTCCTCCACATCCGCCCAGACACATACGATGTCACCTCTGAAACTGCCGCATAGCGCCGGCACGACATGATCTTTAAAATAACGCAGGGCGTCGTCTCTGTTTTCCATGCGGTACACGACCGCCGCCAGCACCCGCCATACGTCTACCTCCAGCACGCATACGGAAAACCTTTTTTCTGCCGCCGCCTTTTCTATAAACCGACGCACCTCGTTCCTCTGCTCCGTATAATTTCCGCCCAGCCATACCGTACAGACTGAAACAGGTTCGTTCAGGGTAAATCCGTATTTTCTCCTCATCAGAGAATCAAATCTTCCGTCCGGGTGAAGCTGCCCGTTCATACAGCTCCTGAATATATTTTCCACCGCAAATGCCGACAGTATTATCTGTTCATTTTCCAGCTTTTCGCCGAGTGTCTGAACAGCCTTTTTTACCTGTCCTGTTTTAATCGGCTTCAGCAGATAATTGTCCACCTGCAGCTCTATCGCCTGCCTGGCTCTTTCAAAGTCCATCTCTTCCGTCAGTACGATGACCCTGCAGGCGGCGCCTTTTGCCCTTAATCTTCTAAGCATCATAAGTCCGCTCATTTTCGGGAGGCGGATATCCATAATTACAATATCCGGACATACCCGGAGAATCAGTTCCAGACCTTCTTTTCCGTCCGACGCAGTCCCGGCCAGTTCATAGCCCGGCCCGGCTTTTTGCAGTATTTTCTCAAGTTGTTCCCGTGCCTTTTCCTCGCTGTCTACAATTACAATACGCATCTGCGTCTCCTTCCTTCTTAGTATGCCTGTCAGGCGGC
>CALWKB010000037.1 GCA_944381125.1 uncultured Mediterraneibacter sp.
ATGCGGCCGGAAAACAGAAAGACTCAGGCAGATAACAGACAAAACATGAGTTCTGAAGTGGAAACGAAAAAGAGCGCTTCGCATGGAGGTATTGAAGAGATGTTTCGTTTATGGGCAAAAGAGTTTAGGGACAACAGAATGCTCCGGGATACAGTGATTTGTGATAAAACGGATGATACGCGGACACATAAGATTTTTCACGCGCTGGATGAGGTCTGCTATGAATTTGATCTGAGTAAACCGATCTGGCTGGACGCTACAGTCAGCGAATTTAAACGCCATGCAAAGGCAAGGTTTTACCAGGATAATTTTGTAGATGAGATAGATTTCGATTATCTGGAGATTCAGATCATAGAAGAAGGGTGACGGCCAGGGAAGAAGCTGCGGTTCCCGTCTGCCGGATGTGGACGCGGATGACTGCCGTAAAAAATGAAAATGCGAAAAAAAGAGTGAACTCTGTGACAGTGGATATAAAATATGGTATAATGATTGCACATTCGTGCAATCCAGCCCGGAAGCGGGCTGCTCCGCTACGCGGAGATTATACCGGCAAGCTACGGCTTGGAAAGAAAATGCCGCCAGAGGCGACGCTTCCTTCCCTGCGCACGAAGTATAATGATTGCACATCCGTGCAATCCAGCCCGGAATCGGGCTGCTCCGCGCACGCGGTATATTGCAAAATGATACAACAACTAATGGGGGATGTCTGTGATGAAAGGAGAACAGCAGATAGAGCTTGCACTGAAAAATTACGATGATGTCGATAACTGGACTGCCATGATTTTTCTTTACAAAGCAGCCTTAAAAGAAGTTGACACAAAGCTGCAGATTCTCAATGAAGAATTTCAGCATGTGCATAAGTACAATCCCATCGAGCATATTAAGACCAGAATCAAGACGGCGGAAAGTATTGTAAAAAAACTGAAACGATACGGATACGAGACTACAATTGAGAATATGGTCAGATACGTGAACGATATCGCAGGCGTCAGAGTGATCTGTTCTTTTACCTCGGATATCTACCGGCTGGCTGAAATGATAGGAAACCAGAGCGATCTGAAAGTGATTTCCATTAAGGATTATATCAGGAATCCGAAAGAGAGCGGTTATAAAAGTTATCACATGATCGTGTATGTTCCGATTTTTCTCTCTGACAGTGTGGTAGATACTAAGGTGGAGATACAGATCCGCACGATTGCAATGGATTTCTGGGCAAGTCTGGAGCACAAGATTTATTATAAATTTGAGGGAAATGCTCCGGAGTATATAAGCCGTGATCTGCGGGAATGTGCGAAGATGGTGTCTGAACTTGACGATAAGATGCTTTCTTTGAATGAGGCGATACAGGAGTGTATTGAACAGCAGGCCGGACGGAACAATACAAATAATGTAAGACGCGGAATGATTGCGTCAGGGACAGAGCAGGCGGTTCCGGATACTCCGGATAAAAAAACTGAATAACAATGTATGCAAAAGGGACGAAAGATATTGATGCTTTCGTCTCTTTTAGGTATACTAGATATTTGAAGGATGAAAGACTGCAGGAAGAACATCTGCAGGGAGGGAACAGGAAAAAAGTTATGAAAGAGAAACTAAAGAAAAAAATACTGGGGATCGGCGTCGGAGTGATTGCGTACGCGGTGGCGCTGGGCGTGTCTTATCATATCGATGAGATGAAGCGGACGCAGGAACTGATACTGTTTCTGATTCCGTATATTTTTCTGGCCGCGGATATATACATAGAACAGCTGGGAGAATTCAGGAAAAGACAATTCCCTGATGAAAAAATTCTTATTATTGCCGCTACGCTCGGCGTGTTTTTTGTGGGAAAGCCAAAAGTCGCCGTGGGGGCAATGCTTTTCTATCAGGCAGGCAGAATGGTAGAAGAGCTGGCTCTGAACCGTACGAAAAAATCTATTGCAGAGTTTATTGATATCAGGCCGGAGTATGCCAATCTTAAAGAAGGCGGAAGAGAGAGAGTTGTCGAACCTCAGGCACTGCAGCCGAAACAGATAATCGTTCTGAAGCCGGGAGAGAAGATTCCGGTAGACGCGGTTGTTACAATGGGAACGGGAAGCGTTGATATGAAAGCTCTTACAGGCGAGTCTGTTCCGAAAGCCGTAAAGCCGGGCGACCGGATCTACAGCGGCACGATTAATCTGAACGGCATGCTCGAGGCAAGAGTTGTGAAAGTGTATAATGACTCTACGGCTTCCAGAGTTATGAGGCTCGTGGAAAAAGCCAACGAAAATAAGTCTGAAAGCGTGCGGCTTGTGGACAGGTTTACCAGATATTATACTCCCGCCGTTATAGCGCTCGCTCTGCTTATTATGATTCTCCCGCCTATGATGTTTACAGAGGCCAGAGACGAATGGATTTTCCGCGGGCTGATCATACTTGTGGCAGCCTGCCCTTCCGGTCTGCTTACATCGATCCCGCTGGCATTTCTCGGCGGAATCGGAGCGGCGGCAAGACAGGGTGTGCTTATAAAAGGAAGCAGCTGCATAGAGATCCTGAAGCAGGCGGATACATATGTGTTTGACAAAACGGGTACGCTGACAGAAGGCGTGTTCCATGTCCAGGAGACGGTCCCGTATAAAATGGAGGAGGAAGAACTTCTGGAACTGGCGGCGCTGGCCGAGACACATTCAACTCATCCGATCGCCCTTTCTCTCAGAGAGGCATATAAAGGAACGCCGGATCCGGAACGGGTGGGACAGGTTACGGAGTATCCGGGCATGGGGATATGCGCCCAGGTTGACGGAAAAAGGGTATATGTCGGGAATATGAGACTGATGAGCCGCCAGGGTATATTCTGCCATCTTGTTGGGCGGCCCGGAACAGCGGTCCACGTGGCGGTGGAAAACCAGTATGCCGGCCATATACTGATATCCGATACGGTCAGGAAGGACGCGCGGAAACTGATCCGGTGGCTGCACCGGCACGAACTGGGAACGGTAATGTTTACCGGCGATAATGATGAGGCGGCTGAAGCGGTGGCCTCCAGGCTGAAAATAGAAAGCGTGTACGCCGAACTGATGCCGGAAGATAAGGTGAAGCAGCTGGAGGAATTCCGGGACACGCAGATAGAAAATGAGAAAATTGTGTTTGTGGGGGACGGAATCAACGACGCGCCGGTGCTTGCGTTTGCCGATGTGGGAATCGCGATGGGCGGTCTTGGCGCGGACGCGGCGCTTGAAGCGGCGGATATCATTCTGATGGAAGACGAGCCTTCCAGAATTATCAACGCCGTGAAGATATCAAAGGCTACAGTCCGGGCTGTAAAACAGAACATTGTTTTTGCAGCGGGATTGAAAGTGATTCTGATCATGCTGGCGATTCCGGGACTGATTACTATGCAGAACGCGATTATCGCCGATGTGGCGGTAATGCTGATCAATATTTTAAATTCATTCTGGATGCTGAAATATCCGGAGTAGAGGAGATGTGTGGATGATGAAAAAAGGGAAAATGGTGTGTGCCGCGGCGGCGGTCTGGCTGGCGGCATGTATGCTGGGCGGCTGCGCGAACGCGCTTAAAGAAGGAACAGAGGCTCTTGAACAGGGGGATTACCAGAAAGCCCGGGAGATATTTCAGACAGCGGCCGGGGATGAAGATCAGGAGAAGGCTGCGGAAGCTTTCAGAGGACTCGGGATGGCCTGCTATGAGGCGGAAGACTACAGTGCGGCTCTGGAAGCGTTTCAGGCAGCCCTGGATCAGGGGGCGGATCAGACTGTGCAGATTTATAATCTGATGGGGATCTGCGGCATGAAAACGGAAGATTATGAAAGCGCTCTCGAATTTTTTCAGGCGGGGCTTGCCCTGGCGGATTCTGCTTCCGGAGAGGAGACTGATCAGGAGCTGATACAGGAAATGAGGTATAACGAGATTGTCTGCTGTGAGAGAAATGCCGACTGGGAAAGCGCGAAACAGAAAATTGCCGGATATCTGGAAGATTATCCCGGGGATGAGACGGCACAGAAAGAAGCGGAATTTTTGGAAACACGGTAGTGTATTTGACACTGCCGTTTTTTAATACGGAGGCGGGCCGCGAACCGGGGCAGCGCTTTCTGACATTTCAGGCGATTATGAGGAGTTTTATGCGGAATATGGAAAAGGTAACAGAAGAAAAAGTAATTCTTGTGGGGGTTGAGACAGGCGGAGAAGAATCTGCGGAACAGTCCCTGGACGAGCTGGCCGCTCTTGCGGACACGGCAGGGGCAGTTGTGGCGGGGAGGATAATTCAGCAAAGAGAGGCCGCCCATCCCGCCGCCTATATCGGGAAGGGAAAACTTCAGGAACTTAAGGAAATGCTCTGGGAAACAGAAGCCGCAGGCATTATCTGCGACGATGAATTGACCAGCGCGCAGCTTAAAAATCTGCAGGAGGCGCTGGACTGCAAGGTGCTGGATCGGACGCTTCTGATACTGGATATATTTGCGGGAAGGGCAGTGACGGGAGAAGGCAAGATTCAGGTGGAACTTGCTCAGCTCAGATACAGGGCGTCGCGCCTGTCCGGACTTGGAAAGTCGCTGTCCCGGCTGGGAGGCGGCATCGGTACAAGGGGACCCGGCGAAAAGAAACTGGAAAGCGACCGGCGCCTCATAAGGGAGCGGATCAGCCGGCTGAAAAAAGAACTGAAAGACGTGGAAAAACACCGGGAGCTGATCCGGAATCAGCGCGCCCGGTCAGGACTTAAGACGGCCGCGCTGGTAGGATATACATCGGCCGGAAAAAGCAGCATTGAAAATGCTCTTACAGGGGCGGGCATCCTGGCGGACGCCATGCTTTTTTCCACGCTGGATACAACCACGCGGTCGCTTATGCTGGAAGGGACGCAGGAGATCCTTATTACGGATACCGTCGGTTTTATCCGTAAGCTTCCGCATCATCTTGTAGAGGCATTTAAAAGCACTCTGGAGGAGGCGAAATACGCGGATATTCTCATTCATGTGGTGGATGCCTCCAATCCGGATATGGATACGCAGATGCATGTGGTGTATGAGACGCTCAGAGAACTCGGAGCGGAGGGAAAGCCGGTAGTTACTCTGTTTAATAAGCAGGATCTGATTGACAGTCCCGTGCCTCAGAGGGACTTCGGGGCGGATTATTCTATTGCTGTTTCAGCCAGAACCGGGCAGGGGCTGGATGAGCTGAAGGCGGCGCTTCTGGAAATACTGCGCCGGGATCAGATTTATATTGAAAGAATGTTTAATTTTGATGAGGCGTGGAAGATACCTCTGATCCGGAGCAGGGGGCAGCTTGTAGAGGAAGAATATCTTGCCGGGGGCATCCGCGTAAAGGCATATGTCCCCGGAGAAATATATGGTAAACTGTAAAACCGTATGCGGGTATCAGAGATAGCCGCCGTCTATGCCGATGATCTGCCCGGTCATATAGGCCGGGGCGTCGGCGAGCATCAGAACAAGCCGGGCGGTTTCTTCCGGAGTGCCGAATCTTCCCGCGGGAATCTCTTCTTCAAGAGCCGCGGCTTCATCGGAAGAAAGCCGGGCGTTCATCTCAGTGTCAATAACTCCGCAGGCAAGTGCGTTTACCTGGATATTGCTTGGCGCCAGCTCTTTGGCCAGCGCTTTTGTCAGGCCGTTGAGCCCTGCCTTGGAGGCGGAGTAGGCGGCTTCGCAGGAAGCGCCGGAGACGCCCCACATGGAAGAGATATTGATGATGCGGCCGGACTTCCGTGAAACCATGGCGGGAATGGCCGCGCGGCAGCAGTAGAACGCGGAAGAAAGATTCGTACTGAGAATCCGGTTCCACTCTTCATCCGAAAGATCGGTTAAAAGTCCGAAATGAGAGATTCCGGCGTTGTTTACCAGGACGTCAAGAGCCGGGGTGATTTCGTATATTTCCCTGAAAATCTGCGCCGTCTGAGACGGATCACTTACATCGCCCGGTACGCAGGTACAGGATCCGCCCGCCTGTGTAATCTCCTGCCGGAGCGTTGTAAGAGCGCCTTCCAGGCGGCGTGAATTAATAAACACATGCCAGCCTGCGTCGGCAAATGCAAGTGCGCATGCCCGGCCGATTCCCCGGGAAGCGCCGGTTATGAGAACGTATTTTTTTTTCATAATATCCTCGCTTTTGTTAAAGAATTCTGTATATGTGGAAAAAAAGTTTATTTTTATGTCTAATATATCATGGAATCCATTTTATAGGAATGAAAAAATAGGCAAAGCTCACATTGTTTTTCCTGATATTGGTTGTTATAATTACAGTAGCTTAATGTAAATTTTACATAGATTACACACAACCCGCGCCGGCAATCCGAAAGTTCCGGCGCCGTACATCTGAACAGGAGGGAGTCTCATGCTGGATGATGCCATAGAATTTGCGACCAAAGCCCACGAAGGACAGTTCAGGAAGGGAACACGCCGACCTTATATTGTACATCCGATAGAGGTGGCGGATATTGTGTCTACAATGACAAAGGATGAGGAAGTGATCTGCGCGGCGGTGCTCCACGATACGATAGAGGACTGCCGGGGCATTACGAAAGATATACTCAGGCTTCGTTTCGGAGAGCGGGTCGCGGATATGGTAATGCAGGAGAGTGAGGATAAATCCCAGACCTGGGAAGAGCGCAAGGGCGCGACAATACAGAGGTTGAAAAAGGCGTCTCTGCCGGTGCAGATGATCGGTCTGGCGGACAAGCTCTCTAATATGAGAGATATTGACCGGGATTATCCGTCCGCGGGAGAACAGCTGTGGACCCGCTTCCGGATGCAGAGCAAAGAGGCGCTGGCCTGGTATTATAAAGGAATCCGGGATGTGCTCAGAGATAATTTTGCCGGCGTGGAGGCATATGAAGAATACTGCAGCCTGATTGATAAAAATTTCGGGCCGGGTCCGGCCCGCAGAGACTGGATTTAAGCGTGAAAGAGCGGAATTTCCGGCGCCCGGGAAGTAAAGAAAAAGCAGAAAAGACACGCAGATTCTGAAAGGAAAAATTTTGTCCCGTTTTTCATCTGATCCCCTGTATGACAATCAATACGTTTTCTGTATATTGGCGTATCATATATGAATACACTGTAAATATACAGCGGTCCGATATTCCGGAATCCGTCAGATCAAAGGAGATTCC